>JBILDP010000081.1:0-8978 GCA_044352535.1 Prochlorococcaceae cyanobacterium | reverse complement strand
CTGGAGCAGCTGGAGCAGCGGCTGGCGGATCTGGAGGAGCGGCTCTCAGTGCTCAGCAAGGAGCGCGAGGAACTGCTGCTGCGCATCGAAACGGTGGCCACGTTGCGCCAGGAGGCGTTCCTGGAGGCGTTCAACGCCGTGGATGGGCATTTCCGCACGATCTTTGCCGAGCTCTCCGATGGCGAGGGACACCTGCAACTGGAAAACCCGGAAGCGCCGTTGGAGGGGGGCCTCACCCTGGTGGCCCACCCCAAGGGCAAGGCGGTGCGGCGGCTGGCGGCGATGAGCGGCGGCGAGAAGTCGCTCACTGCGCTGAGCTTCCTGTTTGCGCTGCAGCGCTTCCGTCCCTCGCCCTTCTATGCCCTCGATGAGGTCGACAGCTTCCTCGACGGGGTGAACGTGGAGCGGCTTGCCGGCCTGATCGCCCGCCAGGCCGACGCCGCCCAGTTCATGGTGGTGAGCCACCGGCGACCCATGATCGCGGCGGCCACCCGCACCATCGGCGTGACCCAGGCCCGCGGCGCCCACACCCAGGTGGTGGGGTTACCGCCCGCCGCCGCCTGACCTGAGCCATGCGTTGCGGCCCACGCTGGGGATAATGCCTCGATGACCACAACCCCACCCGGCAGCGATCCCGCAGCGCCCTCCAGCGATCGCCTCTGGCTGCGCTCGGAGCTGATGGGCACCCAGGTGATCACCCGCGACACCGGCCGCCGCCTCGGGGTGGTGGGCGAGGTGGTGGTGGACATCGACCGGCGCGAAGTGGTGGCCCTGGGGCTGCGCGACAACCCGCTCACCCGTTTCCTGCCCGGCCTGCCTCGCTGGATGCCGCTGGATCGCATCCGCCAGGTGGGCGATGTGATCCTGGTGGATTCGGCCGACTCACTGGCGGAGGGGTTCAACCCGGAGCGCTACAGCAAGGTGATCAACTGCCAGGTCGTCACCGAAGCGGGTGAACAGCTGGGCAAGGTGCTGGGATTCAGCTTCGATATCGAAACCGGCGAGCTCACCACCCTGGTGCTCGGTGCCCTGGGCGTACCCCTGCTGGGCGAGGGCGTGCTGAGCACCTGGGAACTGGCAGTGGAGGAGATCGTGAGCAGCGGCCCCGATCGGATCATCGTGTACGAGGGCGCCGAGGAAAAGCTCAAGCAGCTGGGCACCGGCCTGCTGGAGAAACTGGGCATCGGCGGCCCCAGCTGGGAGCAGGAGGAGCGCGAGCGCTACCGCAGCGGCATGGTGCCGGTGGAAAACCAGCTGGCACCTGGCCTGCCCACCGCCACCGAACAGCGCCGCATTCAGCCGGCCACCAGTCGTGCCTTTGAGCCCGAAGAGGAGCTCGAATATGTGGAGCTCGACGAGCGTCGTGAGCGCCAGCCCATGCGTCAGCGCCGCTACCTCGACGAGGAGCGCGACCTCGAAAGCCGCGACTTCGAGCGGCGCGACTTGTCCGCGACTGATCGCGATCTCAACCGCACCCCCCCCCGCTACGACGGGCCACGCTCCTCAGAGGAGGCGTATTCAGCCGAGGGCTATCGGGACGAGCGCTATCGCCAGGCGCGCTATCCCGACGAACCAGGGTTCGGAAATGAATCCAGGGAGTTCCAGGCCAGGCCCCGTCCCAGCCGTGATGTGCCTCCACGCAGGCCAGCCGTGAGCGACAGCCAGCCGATCGATGTGGAAGCAGAGGACCTGCCGGATCCCTGGTGATGATCAGGCTGTGATCAGGTTTGCGGCCGGGCGAGCTGGCTGATCAGCCCCGTGGCTCAAACCGCAACGAGGCGGAGTTGACGCAATAGCGCTGGCCCGTCGGCGGCGGACCGTCGTTGAAGACGTGGCCTAGGTGGGCCTCACAGTTGGCGCAGCGGATCTCGGTGCGCACCATGCCGTGACTGGTGTCGGTGAGGGTGCTGATGGCACCGGGGGTCATGCCATCCCAGAAGCTGGGCCAGCCCGTGCCGGAATCAAATTTGGTGGAGCTGCTGAACAGCTCGGTGTCGCAGCAGATGCAGCGGTAGGTGCCGGGCTGCTTGTGGTTCCAGTAAGCACCGGTGAAGGCGCGCTCGGTGCCCCCCTGGCGGGTTACGTGGAACTGCTCGGGGGTGAGCTGCTGGCGCCAGCGCTCTTCATCGCTGCCGCGGCCCAGGCCGCTTGGGGTGCCGCAGGCGGAGGGATCGGGGGTGGGGGAAGCTGTCACGGGTTCGGGCGGGGAAAGCCGTGGTCGGGGCTGCACCCTAGTCAGCGCTGGCAGCCGGCAGCAGCTCCTGCACCAGTGCAGCCAGGGCCGCCACAGCGCCCACCGACCCCTCCCCCGTGGCCACTCCGCGCAAGCTGAGCAGGTCTTTGCGCATGCCCGCCAGCCGCTCCGGTGCAGCCAGCCAGTCGGCGGTTTCGGCCGCGATCGCCGCCGGGATGATCGGCCCCACCCGCTCCGGCACCACCGCCCGGCCAGCGGCGATGTTGGGGGAGGAGAGAAAGCCCCCATGGCGCAGGCGCCAGAGGGTGAGCGCCACTCCGAACAGGCGCCGCAGCACTGGCAGGCGGCCCAGCAGGCCCGCCAGCCCGTCCCAGGCCTGCATCACCAGCAGATGCTGGGTGGGCACCAGCACCAGCATCGGCACCCCCAGGGCCGCCAGCTCGGCGGTGTTGGCGCCCACAGTGGTGAGTGCCAGGGCGCACTGGCAGAGCGCCCCCTGGGCCGGGTGCTGCTGCCACAGCCGGATCACCGTGCCAGCGACTGTGCGCAAGTGCGGGCCATCGGGCCCCTCCAACAGGGCGGGCTCGCCCACGCCGTAGTGGGCGGCGAGTGGATTGGCCGGGCCGGCGTAGGCCAGCAACTCCTGGATGGTCACGGTGGGGGCCAGGGGCAGCAGGAACCGGCAACCCGGGCGCAGGACCGCCAGCCGGTCGGCGGTGTCGAGCAGGAAGGGCACGCCCACCAGCAACTTGGCCCGTTTGGAGCCCGGCAGCAGAGCCACCCATTCCCCTGGCGGCAGGGGCTGCCGAGCCGCAGCCCCCTCGCCTGGATCGAGCATCAGATCGCCCACCTCCACCACCCGGCTGCGCCAGCGGGGCGCCAGCTGGCTCCTCACCCGGGGCCCCAGTGCCGCGATGCGGTCGTTGAAGCGGGGCCAGCGGGCCACCCACTCGGCGTAGGTGAGGTGGCGGTAGCCGAGCCGGGCCGAAAGCAGCACCGTCCAGAACTGATCGCCACCCAGAAACACCACCACGCCACGCCGCGGCCAGGCACCGTGGCGCCGCGGTCTGAGTAGCAGGCCCCAGAAGCGCCGCGCCGGCACGATCCGCTCAAACAAATCCCAGCCAGCCGCGGCCCTGTGTTCCTGGCCGGTGCCGTTGGGACAGGGCACCAGCACCAGATCCAGCTGGCAGCCAGCACCGGGCTGGCGGGGCCGCAGAGGCAAGTTGCGATGCAACCGCTTAGCCAGAGGCCTCACCCAGGTACTGAGCTCTCCCGGTCCATTGCTCACCAGCACGATGGCGAGCGATGGCTCAGGAGGCATTGAAGAAAAATGCGGATGGCGAGACTTGAACTCGCAAGGCCGAAGCCACACGCCCCTCAAACGTGCGTGTCTACCAATTCCACCACATCCGCTTGAGATCGGCTGGGCCTTGGCCCATCCGGGTGGTGCGGAGCATGAAGCGCTCCGGCGAGCAATATACCTATCGCCATCCCCTCCCCCCGGGGGCGGATCACCCACCGGCGGCATCGGTCGGCACGGTGAGGGGGGCCGGTCATCGCTGATACAGTCCGCAACGGCCTGTCCCAGCTGAGTCGCCGCGGATGCCCATCGGCAAGTTGCTGATCGCCAACCGAGGCGAAATCGCCCTACGCATCCTGCGCAGTTGTCGCGAACTCGGGATTCCAACCGTGGCCGTGTACAGCACGGTGGATAAAAACGCCCTGCACGTGCAGCTGGCCGATGAGGCCGTGTGCGTGGGCGAGGCCCCCAGCTCGAAGAGCTACCTCAACATTCCCAACATCCTGGCGGCCGCCACCTCCCGCGGCGCTGACGCCATCCACCCCGGCTACGGCTTCCTGGCCGAGAACGACCGGTTCGCCGAGATCTGCGCTGACCACGGCATCACCTTCGTGGGCCCCAGCCCCGAGGCGATCCGCTCGATGGGCGACAAATCCACCGCCAAGGCCACCATGCAGCGGGTGGGGGTGCCCACCATCCCCGGCAGCGAGGGCCTGCTCGACACCCCGGCAGCAGCAGCTCGTCTGGCCGACTCCATGGGCTACCCGGTGATGATCAAGGCCACCGCCGGTGGCGGTGGGCGCGGCATGCGGCTGGTGCCGAGCGCCGACCAGCTCGAGAGCCTGTTCAAGGCCGCCCAGGGCGAAGCGGAGGCCGCCTTCGGCAACCCGGGGCTCTACATGGAGAAATTCATCGACCGGCCCCGCCACGTGGAAGTGCAGGTGCTGGCCGACCGCCACGGCAACGTGGTGCATGTGGGCGAACGCGACTGCTCGATCCAGCGCCGCCACCAGAAACTGCTGGAGGAGGCCCCCAGCGTGGCGATCGATCCCGAGCTGCGCCGCCAGATGGGCGAAGCGGCCGTAGCCGCTGCCCGAACGATCGGCTACGAGGGCGCCGGCACCGTGGAATTCCTGGTGGACCGCGGGGGCAACTTCTACTTCATGGAGATGAACACCCGTATCCAGGTGGAACATCCGGTCACTGAGATGGTGACCGGCGTGGATCTGATCGCCGAACAGCTGCGCATTGCCGGCGGGGAGCCGATCTCCCTACGCCAGGACCAGATCAAGCTCACCGGCCACGCCATTGAAGTGCGGATCAATGCCGAGGACCCCAGGCAGAACTTCCGCCCGGCCCCCGGCAAGATCACCGGCTGGCTACCGCCGGGAGGCCCCGGCGTGCGCTTCGACAGCCACGTGTACACGGGCTACGAGATTCCGCCCTTCTACGACTCCCTGATCGGCAAGCTGATTGTGTGGGGCGTGGACAGGGATCACGCCCTCAGGCGTCTGCGCCGGGCCTTGTCGGAATGCGCCGTCACCGGCATCCCCACCACCATCGACTTCCACCTGCAACTGCTTGATCGGCCCGAATTCCAGGCCGGCGACGTGCACACCAAATTCGTGGAGCAGGAAATGCTGCCCCCGCCCAGGGCTTAAGCCGCAACCTGGGCGTGGATCAGCAGCTGGCTGATCAGGCCCTGCTGGCCCACCAGCAGCTCCCGCACAAGACTGATCAGCCCCACCCAAACCACCGGGGTCACGTCGACACCGCCGATCGGCTGGATCAACCGCCGCGTGGGGGCCAGGAGGGGCTCGGTGGGGGCACCGATCAGGCGCATGACGCCGCGCTGGAGATCCACCTGCGGGTACCAGGTGAGCACGATCCGGAACAGGAACAGCAGTGTCCAGAGCGCCAGCACCAGCCCCAGCGACAGATGCAGCCAGCCCAGGGCCGAGCCAGGCAGGAGCTGGGCGAGGGCCAGGGTCTGGAGAGCAGGCTGAGCCGACGCAGCGAACAGGGCCGTCACAAAGCTCTAAGCAGCTGTCGAGACCAGCGTAGGCAGCCGCGGTCACTGCCTAGGATCCGCACGCGATCAGCTCCTGCTGCAGCAGTCGACGACATGACCCCTTCCCTCGCCAACTTCCTCAGCAGCCTCGTTTGGGGCGCCGTGATCGTGGTGGTGCCGATCACCGTGGCCCTGATCCTGATCAGCCAGAACGACCGGCTGGATCGCAAGCTCTGATACCCCCTGGGCGGAGCCGGCACCCTGCCTAGAGTGTCGGCATTGTTTCGAGATCCCAGCCAGCCGGGATCAAGCGTGCCGTGGTCAACGCCAGCCTCAACTGGGCCAGCATTGTTGGCATCGTGCTGGCGGTGGGTGGAGCGCTGCTCTACTTCATGCGCAGCTTCAAACCTGCTCTGGCCCGCGACTACGACGTGTTCTTTGCCGCCGTGGGCCTGCTCTGCGGTGGCATTCTGTTTTTTCAGGGTTGGCGCCTCGATCCGATCCTGCAGTTCGGCCAGTTCCTGCTGGCCGGCACCACGGTGTTCTTCGCCTACGAGAGTGTTCGCCTGCGGGGCGTGACCACCGAGCAGGCCAGGCGGTCGTCCTATTTCGACGACGACGAGCCTGTGCCCGCTGGCCCCTACCGCCCCCGGATGGGCGGCAGTAACTGGGGTGATCGCGATGTGGACCGTTTCGATGAACCCGAGCCGCTGCGGCGCCGCATCCCGGCTCGTGACGAGGAGGAGGATTTTTATCGACCCCGGCGCAGCACCAGCAGGGCCGCCATTCCCGAACGGGCCGCCAGTCGACGTGATCGTGCTGACAACGACTGGAGCAGGCCTGAATCCAGCCAGGGTTCCGACCCCGGCGCAGAGGCTGCCCCGTTGACTGGCCGCAGTCGCTACAGCACCGGGGCGTCCCGAACCCAGCCTGAATTCGGTGCCCGGCGCCGTGAGCGCGACAGCGGTCCCGAGCCCCGCCGCGGCAGCCGCCCAATGGCGAGCTCCGATCCCATGCCCCGCTCCAGCCGCAGGCCCTCGCCGGCCGGCAGCCCCTCCTCCATCCCCCAGGGCACCCCGATCAGAAGCACGGGCTCCAGCGAAATCAGCGACGCCGACTTCAGCCCGATCCCCAGCGCTTCCAGCCCAACCCGCGAGCCACGACCCAGCGCTGGTGGAGATGGCGCTGCCGGCCCGAGCCGTGCGACCAGCTCTGGCCAGCGCGACAACAGCTCCCGCTTCGACGACTGAACCGGCACCAGGCCATTCCCAGGTCGCTCTCCCATCTGGTCTCTCGCTCGGCGGTCTTCCTGCTGTTGACCGCAGCCCTGTCTCTCACAGGCTGCGCTGGTCCCTGGAACCGTCGGTCGGCAGGGCCAGGGGCATTGGGCGTGGCGGAAAGCCGTCGTGATCCGGCCCTCAGCGGCAACGGTCGCCTGCTGGCCTCGGTGATGGAGCGCCAAGGCAGGGCCCGACTGCTGTTGCAGGAGCAGCCAAGCGGCAAGGTGTTGCCCCTGCGTCATTTCGCTGGTCGATTGCCCCACCGCTCCCCATCGTTGAGCTGGAGCGGCCGTTATCTGGCAGCGATCGTGCAACAGGGACCCGAGCGTGCTGTGTTACTGGAGGACCGGGTCACCGGCCGCCCGCTGCGATTCCCGCTGCCCGCGGGGAGCCAGCCCGAGCAGCTGAGCCTGGCCCCCGATGGCCAGCGCCTCGCCTTACAACTCTGGCGCGACGGTCGCCAGCAGGTGGAGCTGTTTGATCTCTCTGGCCTGCTCGAACGGGACCTGCCGCCGGGACTGCGGGTGGCGGGCGGGGAGAGGCAGGGGCCATGAGTGGACAGCCATCGCCCTGGGCAGGTGCGCTGGCCCCTCTCGGGGCCAGAGGGGCACTGGTGCTGCTGGGCTGCCTGGCCCTGGGGGGCTGCCTGGGTGCCATGCCCGTGCCGCAGCAGGGCCTGAATCGCCAGCTGGAGCAGGCAGGTAGCAACCGCCAGCCGTCGTTGGCAGGCCGCTGGCTGGCTGTCATCAACGCGGGCGGCGGGCTGTCTCCTGGCGATGGCCGCGAGCGGGTGCTGCTCCTCGATCTGGAGCGCCAGCTGCCCGTGCCCCTGCCGGGCCTCAACCGCCCCGATGCCCAGCCCCTGAGCGTGAGCGTGGATGCCAGCGGCGAGCGGCTGGCCCTGGTGCGACACCTCGACGGCCGCACCGAACTGCTCCTCTATCGCCGTTCGCTGCAGAGCCTCCAACCCATTCCGCTCGTGCCCCCAGGGGTACCGCTGGCCGTGCAACTGCGGGCCGACGGCCGCGAGCTGGCGGTGCAGGTGAGCCGCAACGGCCTCTGGCAAGTGGACCTGATTCAGATCCCCTGAGGCAGGAGCGCGGTGAGGTGGGGAGTCGTCAGCGGTGCCGTGATCGCCAGAAGGCGCGCCACTTGCGATCAAGGATCAGCCCCGCGCTCACCAATGTGATGGCGTTGGCCACGATCAAAGGGCCATCGCCGGTGAGCAGGCCATACACCCCCCAGAGGGCAATACCGCAGGTGAACAGGGCGTACATGCGCAGGGAGATGCCACTGGTGTCGCCACTGCGCAGGGTCTTGGCCGCCTGGGGGATAAAGCTCAGCGTGGTGAGGCTGGCGGCCACATAACCGAGCACCGCAACGCCGGTGGGCTGCACGCTCAAGGCACCAGGCCTGCCCAGTGCAGAAAGGTGTCGCCGCTGAGGGCCTCGATCAAGATCACGGCGGCAAAGCCCACCATGGCGAAGCGACCATTCACGCGCTCTGCATAGGCACTCCAGCCGAAGGCCGGCACATCGCCAGTCGTGGCGGTGGTGGCGGGGATGGCCCGCTCGGGGGTGGGGCTGTCGGTCATGGGATCAGGCATGGCGGCTCACGTCATAGCCGGCAGCCGGCCGCAGCCGCCAGCTTCCCGTGCCATCGAGCTCCAGCACGGTGTCGTGGAAGGCGGTGAGGGTGGGGCGATGCCCCACGCTCACGAAGGCCATGTCGCGCTGGGTGAGCAACTCGTAGAGGTGACGCTCGGTGGCCACATCGAGGGCGCTGGTGGCCTCATCGAGCACCACAAACCGCGGCGCCGTGAGCAGCAGGCGGGCGAAGGCCAGGCGCTGCTGCTCGCCCAACGAGAGCAGGCGCGGCCAGTCCTGCTTGATGTCGAGGTCGGGGTACCGCTGCACCAGCTCGCTGAGTCGCACCTGCTCCAGCACATGGCGGAGCTGCTCGTCGCTGAAGCGCTCCGGTTGCTGGGGGTAGCAGAGCTGCTCGCGCAAGCTGCCGAGCAGCATGTAGGGCTTCTGGGGAATGAACAGCAACTCGCCCTCGCCGGGCCGCTCCACATGGCCAGCGGCAGGGGCCCAGAGCCCGCTCACCAAGCGCAGGAACGAGGTCTTGCCGCAGCCCGAGGGCCCCACCACCAAAAGCCGCTGATGGTTGTCCACCTCCACGCTGAGG
>JBILDP010000080.1:0-9006 GCA_044352535.1 Prochlorococcaceae cyanobacterium | reverse complement strand
CAGGCAGGGGTCGTGGCCCTCGCCATCGGGAGGAGCCGTCACCAGCACGTGGCTGACGCCTTCCAGGGATGCGGGATCGGGCCGTAGCTGGCTGGAACTGTCAAAAGGGAGCCAGGTGAAGTTCGAGTTGCCCACCCCAGCCTGGTCACTTCCGGGATTCCAGCGGCGAGGGTCGCGGCTGGTGAGCCGCACGGCGAAACCCTTCTGCCGGGCCGCAGCCGCAAAACGCTGGCCTGTGTAGCCGCCGCCCAGCACCAGCAGGCGGCCGACAGGATCCACAGCATCGCCACCATGGGCATTGACAGCCCTGGGAGAAGTGAGTACATCTGTACCAGCTTCGTTTCGGTTGGTCTTGTTGCCCATGGCTGTCTCGTTCCGCAAGGCTGTTTTTGCTGGCAAGGCTGTTTTTGCTTCCAAGGCTGTTTTTGCTCCCAAGGCTGTTTCTGCTGGCAAGCCTGCTGTTCTCGGCACAGCGGCGTCCGATGGTGCCCGCTCTGGTGTTCCCCTGTCCTATCGCCGCCGCCGCTCGGACGGGGTGGTTCCACGACGCTCCACCCTGAAATCGGCCTCCCCCCGGTGCGAGCGGGGGCGCCGAGGACGCCCTGTCTCGGGCGACCGGCCGGTGGGTTCACTCGGCTGGTCATTGGGAGCAGCGCTGGCCCTCCTGCTCATCGCAGCCGTGACGGCTCCGGAAGGGGCGGCCGATCAGGCCGCCATCTGCCAGCGCCACAACGGCGTGGATGCCTGCCGCGTCTGGTGAGTTGGTGTTGGCTCGGTCGCCTCGGGCCTTGGGCCAGCAGTGCCAGCGGTGCTGCTCCACTGCAGCAGCCGCACGGCCAGACGCAGATCGCCATCGGTCCAGGCACGGATGGCCATCGCCCGCCTTGGGTCATAGAAGCTCTGACGCCGGTACCAGCTGAAGGCATCGGCATCGCCCTTGCGGCCATTGCAGGCGAGACAGGCCGGCACGCAGTTTTCGGTCACGCTCAGGCCGCCGCGGCTCTGGGGCAACACGTGATCGATCGATTCGGAGCGGTCGCCGCAGTAGATGCAGCAATGGTCGGTATACCGGTGCAGGGTGCGACGCCACTGCCGCTGCCGCAATTTCGGACACAGGTCTTCGAGGAAGACGGCGTTTGGGCTGATGCCTGCGCCTGATCCCCGGTCCCTGGCCTGCATGCGCGCGCCTCGGTTGGCGGCAGTTTGCCCCCATCCCTCAGGGTGTCAATGTGTCGGAGGCTGCAGTTCCACCCATGCGCTGCCTGGTGCGGCTGGGGCCGGCCGGTCTGATCGAGCTGAGCTGTCCCTTCGACGCCGTCACCTTTGCCCAGCTGCGTGCCGTGCGCCCGCGAGGACGGTGGTTGGCCAGGCGCAGCTGCTGGGAATTTCCGCTGGAGGCCACTGCGGCGTTGCAGCCTGTGGTGGCGGGTCGCTTTGCCCTGGAACCGGAGCTGGCGCAGTGGTGGGAGTGGTTGCGGCAGCCCTTGCCGCCCCTGCCGCCTCACCGGCAGCTGGTGGCCGCGGCCGACCTGGAACGGCCCCTGGCTGATGGCCGCCTGCTGTTCGCCCACCAGCGGGCGGCGGCTCGCTGGCTGCTGGCGCGTCGGGGTGCCGTGCTGGCTGATGCCATGGGCCTGGGCAAAACCCTCTCGGCCCTGGTGGCGGCCCGGGCGATGGTGCGTCTGGCCGACTGCCGTGTGGTGGTGGTGGCACCGGTGGGGCTGCATCACCACTGGCGCAGCGAGGCCCTCGCCATGGGCCTGCAGCTGGAGCTGCACAGCTGGGCGCGGCTGCCGGCTCAACTGCCGGCGGCGGGCAATGTGCTGATCGTGGATGAGGCCCACTACGCCCAGAACGCCCACACGGCCCGCAGCCAGGCCCTGTTGCGCCTGGCGCGCCACCCCCGCAGCCGGGCGATCTGGTTGCTCACCGGCACGCCGATGAAAAATGGCCGCCCGGCCCAGCTGTTTCCCCTGCTGGCGGCCATCGGTCATCCCCTGGCCCAGGATCAGCGCGCCTACGAGGAACTCTTCTGCCAGGGGCATTGGCGGGAGCAGGGGGGGCGCCGTGTCTGGCAGGCCAGTGGTGCCAGCCGGCTGCAGGAGTTGCAGCGGCTGATCCGGCCCCTGGTGCTGCATCGTCGCAAGTGTGATTGCCTTGATCTGCCCCCCAAGCAGCGGCAGTTACGGCCGGTGGAGCTGAGTGAGGGGGAGGCACTTGGTTTTGAGACGCGCCTCCAACGTCAGGTCGACGACTACCGCCGCCGTGCCGCCCGCGGGGAGGTGCGCCGTGACGCCGAGGTGCTGGCCGTGCTTACCGCCCTGCGCCAGATCGCTTCCCATTACAAGCTGCCGTCGGCCGCAGCTCTGGTGGCCGAGCTGCTGGCGGCTGGTGAGGCCGTGGTGGTGTTCACCGCGTTTCTGGCCACGGCCCAGCTGCTGCAGCAGCGACTGGGCTGCGGCTGCCTGCTCACCGGTGAGCTGCCGTCGGCCCGGCGCCAGCAACTGGTGGATGCATTTCAGGCCGGTGCCAGCCCGCTGCTGATCGCCACCTATGGCACCGGCGGTCTGGGCTTCACCCTGCATCGGGCGCGGCATGTGTTGCTGATCGAGCGTCCCTGGACACCTGGCGACGCGGAGCAGGCCGAAGATCGCTGTCACCGTATCGGCATGGGTTCGGCCCTCACCAGTCACTGGCTGCAGCTGGGGGTGGCCGATCAGCTGGTCGACGGCCTGATCGCCAGCAAGGCTGAGCGCATCGCCTTGCTGTTGCAGCGCCGCTCCACCCAGCTGGCGCGCCGCAGCTTGCCGCTCATGGTGCGGGAGCTGATGGAGCGCTGGTAGGAGTCGGTGCGGCGACGGCCCGTTCAGGGGCCTGGCAGATCGACTGCCGCAGTTTCAGTTCGCTGCGCAACTGGTCGTTTTCCGGATTGGTTGGCAGCTTGGCGGCAAGCGGGATGGCCGTAGCGATGTCGTTGCAGGCGCCGACGTCGTCGCCCGCCAGACTGCGCAGCAGGTAGCGATCGTTGCGCGGCCCAGGCTGGCTAGGGAAGGCAGCGACTACCTGATTGCAGCGCTGCAACTGGGCCTCCAGCCGGTTGAGCTGGAGGCCCCGCAGACAGTCATCGGTCCGCAGTTGGCGCTGGGGCAGCGGCGCTTCGCCGCAGCCTCCGCCCACCAGCCCTGTTCCCACAAGGGCTACCAGCAGGGCCTGGGCAGCAGGCCGTGCCAGGACCAGCCGCGTGGGGGCTCCATGCCTACTGGCCAAGCCGGTCGTTGCGGGTGACGCCGGTTCCGGCGGCGGGTGTGCTGGTCCCAGGCTGGGGTTCGGGCTTGCGGAACAGGTCACCGAGATAGCGACTGCAGTCGGGGTAGGTGTCGGGGCTCTGCACCACCGCCTCGGTGATCATGACGGCGGCGTGTTCCGGCGAGGTCTTGAAGAGGCGATCGGATTGACGCTTGATCACGGCGTAGGCCGCATCCCAGCTCACCTGATGGTCGTTGCCGCTGGCACGCATGAAGCAATACACCTGGGCACCCTTGGCCCCTGGGTTGCTGCCAGCGGCAGTCGCTGCGCCGCTGGCGGATTGCTGGCCTTCGGCCTGGCTCGCCGGGCTGCTGAGCAAGGAGGCACCCAGGGTTCCGGTGAGGATCAGGGGCAGGCCGGCCAGGCCAAGACGGTGGCGCAGGCGGCGGCAGCGGTGGGCCAGGAGCACGAACACACGACAACAATGGCAAGGCCCAACGTATCGATCCGCCGTCGTTCTGCCAGGGGGGAGCCGTTGTCCTGGTGCCCGATGCCCCTTGGCTGCCATGGGGATGTGTGTTGTCATCGGCGTCACCGCTGCTTGGCTGATGGCCTCTGAAACACTGTCTTTTCGCATCACCCGCAACACCGAAGATCTGGCTCAAACCATCCATTCGCTATCCCAGCGACTGGTGAAGCTGGAACAACGGCTGGCGGCGATGGAACTGCAGTTGGATCGCCAGGAGCGCACAGAGGCCGATGTGGATCCTGAGGAACTGGTGTGTCTCGACAACGTCGAGCGCCTGTTGGCCGATTGCCGTGAATTGCTTGAGATCGAAGGGGTGGAGCTTGCACCGTCTTTCGCGGATTGCGATGGCGAGGATTTGAGCTCAGGCTCAGCCGCTGGCGAGTCTGAAGCCACTGTCCTGGCTGCCTGAGCCGGGTTGGATCCCTGTTGCCGGCGGTGGTGCTTCCTGTATTCCGGGTTGCACACCGACCCTTGGCAGGCGCGCCAGAATGGGAAGAAAGCAAGTCATGGCTTTCCCTCACGCCAACACCTCTGCTGCAGCTTCACTGCGTCGTCGTTCTGGCAAGGCTGTTCCGCATCACACCGCTCGCTGTCTTACTGCCGAGGGCGATCACCAGCTTGAAAAGCTTGAATTCGCTCTCGCCGTGGCCCTCTCCCGTGGCGACCTCCAGCGCTCTGCCCAGCTCCGAGCCCAGATCGACGCCCTGGGGGGAAACCACGAAGAACCCGGCACCTGATCAGTGGCGCCTACACCCCTGGCTCCTGCCTGGTTCCCTCCGGAATCTTGCATATCGGGAGCCGTTTGCCGGATGGCCGGGTTGATCGGACCACCACGGCACCGAAGGGTTGCCTGGAGCCTCATTTCCAGGTCGATTGTTTAACCTGCCTCTGTCAGGATCAACATCAAGTCCAGCGGGTGTTTTTTGGCAGCCCGTTCTGCACCCATGACGGTGACTCTCGCTTCCAGGTCTGTTCCCCAACCTGCCCCGCGTCTGCCCGTGCAGCGGTTGGTCAATTCACGTCTTGATCCCCGCGCCAAGGCCCAGCAGGAAGACGGTCTGCGTGAGCAGCTTGAGCACGAGGCGCAGCGCCATGAGCGGGCTGCCAAGGTTGCTGCCTCCCAAGGGCAGATTGAGGCGGCTGCCCGTGCGATTCTGGCCATGCTGAATTGTGAACGCCGCCTCACCAGCTCAGGCCCCCAGGTGATGCAGGTGATCAAGCCGCGCGGTTGAGGTCCGTCTGTATCGCATCACCAGTCAGGCCACCAAAAGGCTTTGCCTGACCAGAGCTGGTGCGCTGTCAGATGTTTTCGGACCTCATGCTTGAGGTCTGATTTGTAATCAAGCGGGTGACCGGACTCGAACCGGCGACGTTCAGCTTGGGAAGCTGACATTCTACCACTGAATTACACCCGCAAGGTGTAGAGAATCAAGTTAGCAGAGCCCCGGGGCGGTCGAACGGTTCTGTCTTCCCCGCCCTAGGTTGCTCAGGCGGGTGGTGTCAGCTCTGGCCCAAGGCGGCCGCACAGGCTGCCACCCCGGCCCCCGGGGTGCCCCTGTGCAGGCCCAGATCCGCCAGCGTCGCCTCGATGGCGGCCACGGCGGTGAGCACGTCGCGGTCGCAGACGAAGCCCAGGTGGCCGATGCGGAACACGTGGCCCTTGAGGTGGTCCTGGCCGCCGGCCAGCAGGATGTCGAACTTCTCCTTCACGGCCTTGCGCATCGCCTCGGCGTCGATGCCCTCCGGTGCCACGGCGGTGATGGCCGGGCTGCCGTGGCCCTCAGCGGCATACAGGGGCAGACCGATCGCCTTCATGCCGGCCTGGGCGGCGGCGCGGTGGCGGGCATGGCGGGCGAAGATCGCCTCCAGGCCCTCCTTCTGCATCATCTCCAGGGCCGCCTCAAGGGCGAAATAGAGATTGATCGCCGGGGTGAAGGGGTTGCTGTCGGCCTTGGCCGACTTGCGGTATTTGCCCAGATCCAGATAGAACTTCGGCAGATCGGAGCGCTCGTAGGCGGTCCAGGCCCGCTCGCTCATGGCCACGAAGGCCAGGCCCGGCGGCATCATGTAGCCCTTCTGGGATCCGGAGCCGATCACGTCGAGCCCCCAGGCATCCATCGGCACGTTGCAGGCGCCGAGGCTGGTGACGCAGTCGGCGATGGTGAGGGCGGTGCCGTGGGCTTTCACGTGCCTGGCGATCGTTTCCAGATCGTTGATCACCCCTGTGGAGGTTTCCGAGTGGGTGAGGATCACGGCCCTGATCGCCTTGGCGGTGTCGGCCTCCAGGGCCGAGCGGAAGGCTTCGGGATCCAGTGGTTGGCCCCACTCGGCCTTGATCACCTGCACATCCAGGCCATAGGCCTGGGCCACCTTCACCCAGCGCTCCCCAAATTTGCCGTTGTCGCCGCAGAGCACCTTGTCGCCCTTGCTCAGCACGTTGATGATCCCGGCTTCCATGGCGGCGGTGCCGCTGCCGGTGATCACCAGCACGTCGCTGGTGGTCTGGTGCAGCCACTGCAGCTGCTCGGTGGTGCGCTTGACGATCTTCTGAAAGTCGGCGCTGCGATGGCCGATCGGGTGGCGCCCCATCGCCTGCAGGACGGTTTCCGGCACCGGGGTGGGGCCGGGAATCATCAGGGTGAGCTTGTCCTGCATGGTCGGGCGGATGGGGTGCGGCCTGGGCGGCGGCCAATCAACCAACATAAAAAACGGTCTTTGTGCTCCCTGCGGTGCCGGGCGAACCTCCCCCCGCCGAAGTCCCTCCTGAGCCGTTGAGCACCCCGGGCTGGACCCTGCCGGTGTGGCTGGCGGCGACCTCCCGCGCCGCTGTGATCGCCCTGCGGGGCGAACCCTTCACGCCCCAGCAGCCCCTGGAGCTCGACCCCGGCGCGGCGCCTCGGTCGGTGCCGGTGCTGGCGGCCGCACCCCTGGGTGCTGGTGATGCGATGGCCATGGCCCGCTGTGACCCGGGCGAGGGGGTGCTCGACCTCACCCGCGGCCTGCTGGTGTGGGTGCAGGCTCGCTGGCTCGAGGGGCCCGGCGACTGGCTGGAGCTGGTGGCGGGTGAGGGGGTAGGCCGCCAGGAGGCCAGCGGCGAGGCCTGCCTCTCTGCCTATGCCCGAGAACTGCTGGCCCGCACCCTGCAGCCCCTGTTGCCGGTTGGCCGGCGCCTGCAGCTCACCCTGGTGATCCCCCGGGGTCGGGAGCTGGCCCTGCGCACCAGCAACGCCGCCTTCGGGGTGGTGGACGGGCTGGCGCTGATCGGCACCCAGGCGGCGGTGCAGCGCAGTGCCGCCCCTGAGCAGCTGGAAGGCGCCCTGGCGGAACTGCGCCAGCGGACCGCCGCCCCTGACTTTGGCGGTGATCTGGTGCTTGTCATCGGTGAAAACGGCCTGGATCTGGCGCCGCGGCTGGGTGTGCCGTCCGAGTTGCTGATCAAGGCCGGCAACTGGTTGGGTCCGCTGCTGGTGGCGGCCGCCGAGGAGGGGGTGCGGCGCCTGCTCCTGTTCGGCTACCAGGGCAAGCTGCTCAAATTGGCGGGCGGCATCTTCCACACCCACCACCACCTGGCCGACGGCCGCGCCGAGGTGCTCACAGCCCTGGCGGCTCTGGAGGGTCTGGCTGGGCCTGGGCTGGTGGCACTGCACGGTGCCGCCACGGTGGAGCAGGCGCTGGCCGAGCTCACGTGCCGTGATCCCGGGCTGGCAGGGCGGCTGAAGGCCCGCATCGCCGCCAGCATCGAGCAGCGCAGTGTCGCCTATCTGGCCCGCTATGGCCAAAGCGCGATGGCGGTGGGGGCCGTGCTGTTCGACCGCAGCCGCCAGCTGTGTGCCCGAGGTCCACTGGGCTCCGTGCTCCTGGCGGAGCTCACGGGGGGCTCCACCTAGGCTTGTCCGAATGCCCGTTGGGCCGCCAGGCCTGCCCCCTTAGCCCTTTCCGATGCCCGTTCTTGACGCCGCCTCGCAGTCGTCGCGCCACCCGGCGATTGTGATTCTGGACTTCGGCTCCCAGTACTCGGAGCTGATCGCCCGCCGCGTGCGCGAGACCGAGGTGTTCTCGCTGGTGATGGCCTACACCACCACGGCGGCGGAGCTGCGGGCGCTGGCGCCCAGGGGCATCATTCTCAGCGGCGGCCCCAGCTCGGTGTACGAGCCTGACGCGCCGGTGTGTGATCCGGGCATCTGGGAGCTGGGCATCCCCGTGCTGGGGGTGTGCTACGGCATGCAGCTGATGGTGCAGCAGCTGGGCGGCGCCGTGGTGGCCGCCGGCAAGGCCGAATACGGCAAGGCGCCCCTGCATGTGGATGATCCGATCGATCTGCTCACCAACGTGGAGTCGGGCTCCACGATGTGGATGAGCCACGGCGACTCGGTGGAGCGGCTGCCGGAAGGTTTCGTGCGTCTGGCCCACACCGACAACACGCCGGAAGCGGCGGTGGCCGACCACCAGCGGCGGCTGTATGGCGTGCAGTTTCACCCGGAGGTGGTGCATTCCACCTGCGGCATGGCGATGCTGCGCAACTTCGTATACCACATCTGTGGGTGCGAGCCCGACTGGACCACCGCCGCCTTCATTGATGAAGCGGTGGCCGATGTGCGTGCCCAGGTTGGCGACAAGCGGGTGCTGCTGGCGCTGTCGGGCGGCGTGGATTCGTCCACGCTCGCCTTCCTGCTGCACAAGGCGATCGGTGATCAGCTCACCTGCATGTTTATCGACCAGGGCTTCATGCGCAAAGGCGAGCCCGAGTTTCTCACCGACTTCTTCGACAAGAAGTTCCACATCCGGGTGGAATACATCAACGCCCGTGAGCGCTTCATCAACAAGCTGGCGGGGGTGACCGATCCGGAGGAGAAGCGCAAGCTGATCGGCACCGAGTTCATCCGGGTGTTTGAGGAGGAGAGCAAGCGCCTTGGCCCCTTCGACTACCTCGCCCAGGGCACCCTCTACCCCGATGTGATCGAGAGCGCCGGCACCAATGTCGACCCCAAGACCGGTGAGCGGGTGGCGGTGAAGATCAAGAGTCACCACAACGTGGGCGGCCTGCCCAAGGATCTGCAGTTCAAGCTGGTGGAGCCCCTGCGCCGCCTGTTCAAGGATGAGGTGCGCAAGGTGGGCCGCAGTCTCGGTCTGCCCGAGGAGATCGTGGGGCGCCATCCCTTCCCGGGGCCGGGTCTGGCGATCCGCATCCTTGGTGAGGTCACCGACGAGAAGCTCGACATCCTGCGCGATGC
>JBILDP010000290.1:0-2596 GCA_044352535.1 Prochlorococcaceae cyanobacterium | reverse complement strand
ATCCGAAGCGCACCCCCTCGCTCGTGCAGCCATCAGGGCCGGCGATGGCCAGGTGCACCAGTCCCACCGGCTTCTCGGCGCTGCCCCCCCCGGGGCCGGCGATGCCGGTCACGGCAATCGCCCAGGTAGCGCCGGTGGCCCGACGCCCCCCCTCGGCCATCGCCTGGGCCACCGGATCGCTCACGGCTCCATGGACCGCCAGCAACTCCGGCGGCACCCCCAGCAGCCGCTCTTTCACCGCATTGGCGTAGGCGATCACCCCGCCCAGGAACACATCCGAGGCACCAGGCACCGCCGCCAGGGCGGCGCCAAGGCCGCCGCCGGTGCAGCTCTCGGCCACCGCCAGGGTCTGCCCCCGCTGGCGCAGGAGCTCGAGCACCACCGAGGCGAGGGAGTCGTCGTCGCAACCGAAGCAGGCCAGCCCGGCACGCGAGCGGATCTCAGCCTCCATCGGCCCAAGCAGGGCTTCTGCCTCAGCCTGGCTGGCACCACGGGCCGTGAGCCGCAGCTTCACCTCACCAGCGCCGGCATAGGGCGCCACGGTGGGGTTGGGACTGTCGAGCAGGTCGGCCATCTGCTCAGCCAGGCTTGATTCAGCCACACCCCAGAAGCGCAGCATGCGGCTGGCAAAAACCCCTGCGGCCAAACCGGAGCGCTGCAACCAGGGAACGGCAGTGGCAGTCCACATCGCCTGCATCTCGCTGGGTACCCCAGGGAAGGTGATCACCGTGAAGCCGGCCTGAACCGGAAAGGACAGTCGGGTCGGGTCGGGGCTCCAGATCATCCCGGGTGCCGAGCCGGTGGCATTGGGCAGGAGCTCAGCTCCCACCGGCAGCAGGGCCTGGCGGCGCAGGCTTGGGGTCACGGGCCGGCCCCGGGCCGCCAGCTTCGCCTGGATATCGACCCAAACGTCCTGGCGCTCGACCAACGGCGTATCGAAGGCGGCAGCGATGGCCTCGGTGGTGAGGTCGTCGGGGGTTGGCCCCAGGCCGCCGGTGGTGATCAACAGCCTGCAGCGACCAGCCGCTTCGCGCACGGCGGCCATCAGCCGCTCGCGGTTGTCGCCCACCACCTGCTGGCGTAAATGGGGGATGCCGAGGGCAGCCAGCTGCTCGGCGAGCCAGCGGGCATTGCCGTTGGTGATGTTGCCGAGCAACAGCTCGGTGCCCACACACAGAATTTCGGCACTCATTCGTTCTGGACCCGCTGCAGAGCCCGTCGTGTGCTCACCAGCACCCAGATCAGCACGGCGGTGGCCAGCGCCAGCCAGAGGAAGCGCATCTCCGCATTCACCAGCACGAGGGCCAGGGCGCCCAGCCACTGGCTGAAGGCATAGATCAGCAACACCGTGCGCCGGTGGCTGAGGCCACTGCGCAACAGGCGGTGATGCAGGTGACGGCGATCGGGATAGAAGGGCGAGCGACCCTCACTGAGCCGACCCATGATCACGGCCGACATGTCGGCCACGGGCAGCGACAGGATCAGCAGCGGCAACAGCAGACTCACGCTGGTGAGCCCCTTCGCCGGGCCCACGATGCTGATCGCGGCCAGGGCGAAGCCGAGGAAGTAGGAGCCGCCGTCGCCCATGAAGATGCGGGCGGGGTTGAAGTTGTGGCGCAGAAAGCCCAGGCAGCCCCCGGCCAGGGCCGCCGCCAGCAGGCCAGCGGCAGGTTGATGCAGGCTGAAACTCACTGAGATCAGTCCCACGGCGGCGATCCCACTCACCCCGGCCGCCAGACCGTCGAGGCCATCGAGCCAGTTGATCGCATTGGTGATGCCCACCAGCCAGATCAGCGTGGCCAGGAGACTGAGCCAGTCGGGGAGTAGCAGCTGGGGGCCGCTGTGACCCAGCCAGTCGAGCGGCAACTCCACCGTGCCGATCCGCACGCCCTCATGCCAGACCACGGTGGAGACGGCCAGCTGACCGGCGAGCCGAGGCAGGGGCGGCAGGGCAAACAGGTCATCGGCCAGGCCGATGACAAAGAAACAGAGAGAGCCGGCCAGGGTGGTCCAGATCTGCTGATCCTTGCTGGCCTCCAATTCGGCGAAGCCGCCCAGGATCCAGGTGATGGCGAGGGCGGCACTGAAGCCCAGCACGATGCCCACGCCGCCCAGTCGCACCATCGGGGTGGTGTGCTGCTTGCGCGGGTCGGGCTGATCGATCAGCCCCCAGCGCAGACCGATCCGGCGAATGAGGGGCACCACCAGAGCCGTGAGCAGAGCCGCCACCGCGAAGGTGAGCAGGGCTGCCGCGTTGGGGCGGGTGGTGAGGATCACTGCTGCGCGGCGATGCTTCCCGGCAGGCAGCCGGTTCGGACCACGTTACGGGTGGCCGCTGAGATCAGGCGTGCTGCAGCTCACGCTGCACGTCTGCCTCTGCTGCATAGAGAGGGAAACGATCACACAGGGCCGCAACCCGCTCACGGCAGCGCTGCTCAATGGTGGCGTCTTCGGGATTGAGCAGCCGATCAGCAATCACATCGGCCACCTCGCGGAAGGCGGCCTGATCGAAGCCACGGGTCGTGCAGGCGGCGGTGCCCAGGCGCAGGCCACTGGTCACGAAAGGCGACTGGGGGTCGAAGGGCACGGTGTTCTT
>JBILDP010000289.1:0-2607 GCA_044352535.1 Prochlorococcaceae cyanobacterium | reverse complement strand
CTGCTGGGGCTGCTCCGCCTCCACGATCTGGTGCAGGCTGGGTTCACCTCCAGCGCCAGCGCCCCATGAGCTTCCGCCTGATCGCCGGTCCCTGCGTGATCGAAAACCGCGATCTCGTGCTGCGGATCGCCGAGCAGGTGAGCGGCCTCTGCCGCACCCTGGGCATCGACTACGTGTTCAAGGCCAGCTTCGACAAGGCCAACCGCAGCTCCGGCAAATCCTTCCGCGGTCCTGGGCCCGATGAAGGGCTGGCGATCCTGGCCGAGGTGCGTGAGCGCTTCGGGGTGCCGGTGCTCACCGACATCCACGAGAGCCACCAGGCCGCCGCCGCCGCCCAGGCCGTGGACGTGCTGCAGATCCCCGCCTTCCTCTGCCGCCAGACCGACCTGCTCGAGGCCGCTGCCACAGCCGTGGCCGGCACCAGCAAGGTGGTGAACGTGAAGAAGGGCCAGTTCCTGGCCCCCTGGGACATGGCCCAGGTGGTGGCCAAGCTGGCCGAATGCGGCCTCGAGGCCAGCAGCGGCCGGCTCTGGCTCACCGAACGCGGCACCTCCTTTGGCTACAACACCCTGGTGGTGGACTACCGCAGCCTGCCCCAGCTCCAGGCGCTCGGCTGCCCGGTGATCTTCGATGCCACCCACGCGGTACAGCAGCCCGGCGGCCGGGGCACCAGCTCCGGCGGCCAGCGCGAGTTCGTGGCGCCCCTGGCCCGCGCCGCGGTGGCCGTAGGCGTGGATGGCCTGTTCATGGAGGTGCACCCCGACCCCGAACAGGCCCTCAGCGACGGGCCCAACATGGTGCCCCTCCGCCGCCTCGAGGCCCTGCTGCGCCAACTTCTGGCCATCCGCTCAGCCGTGGCCGACGGCCTGGCGCTGAGCACCCTGTGAGCGGCCTGCAGCTGCGCTCGCGCCTGCAGGGCAGGCTGCTGCGGCCGCGCCTGCGCGCCATCCGCCTGCTGGTGTGCGACGTGGATGGGGTGCTCACCGACGGCGGCCTCCACTACGACGAGGACGGCCGGGTGGTGAAGCGCTTCGATGTGCGCGACGGCCTGGCGGTGCGGATGCTGCAACGGGCCGGCATCGCCGTGGCCCTGCTCAGCGGCGGCCGCAGCGGCGCCATTGAGCAGCGGGCCCGCCATCTCGACATCGCCCACTGCCGCACCGGTGTGGGCGACAAGCAGACGGGCCTGGAGCAACTGCGCCGGGAGCTGAACATGCCTCGCGAACACACCGCCTTTCTCGGCGACGACCTCAACGACCTGGCCGTGCGGCCGGTGACCGGCCTGCTGGTGGCCCCCGCCGATGCCGCCAGCGGCCTGCGCCGCCAGGCCGACTGGGTGCTGCGCCGCCGCGGCGGCGACGGCGCCCTGCGGGAGCTCAGCGAAGCTCTGCTGGCCAGTCAGGGCCAGCTGGCCGCCCTGCACCGCCACGGCTGGCGCGAGGGCAACGGCTGATGGGTCAGGGGGCCTTGGCGCCAACCAGAGCCCTTGCTTGCTCCAGCTGTTCCGGTGTGTCTACCGAGAAGCAGTCGGTTTCAACGCTGAAGGTGGCAATGGGAACGCCTGCCTCGATCAGACGGAGTTGCTCCAGTTTTTCCACATCTTCAAGGGTGCTGGCCGGTAAATCACACCAACCTGCCAATACATCGGCCCGGTATCCATAGATCCCCACATGCCCCCAGAACGTGGTGCGCCTGTGCCACTGATCCGGTGGCAGGTCACGCACATGGGGAATGGCACTGCGGGAAAAGGTGATGGCGCGGTGATTCGCCGCAAGCAGGACCTTCACCACATTGGGGTTATGGATCTGCTCAGGTGCGAGGGGATGCACGGGCGTGATCACCGGAGGCCAACCCAGGGAGACCACCTGCTCTGCCATGGCCTCGATGATGGTGGGATCAAGGAGAGGTTGATCACCCTGCACATTCACCACAAGCGTGCGCTCGGGGGTAGCACCTCCGGCCTTCACCAGGGCATCCACCACCGAAGCAAGCCGTTCACTCCCACTGGAGCAGCTCTCGGCAGTCAGTAGCGCCCTGAAACCCCAGCTTTCCACCGCCTCGAGAACGTCAGAACTGTCGGTGCAGGCCACAACCTCCACCACCCCACGGGCGCGTCGACAGCGCTCCAGCACGTGGCGCAACATCGGCTTGCCGCCGATGTCGGCCATGACTTTGCCGGGCAGGCGCGATGAGGCGAGTCGCGCGGGCACCGCCACCACCACGGCCGGATCCTGGCGCGCCTCGCACTGCATGGGCTCTGCCTCCACTGGCTGGATCCTATGGAAGCCGCTCAAAGCCGCTCCTGCTCCAGGCGTTCCGCACGCAGCCGGCGGAGTTCCTCGCCCAGGGCCGGACCAGGACGCAGGCCCCGATTGATCAACGCGTGGGCCGACACCGGCGAGTGCAGCTGTCGCCAGCGCAGCAACCAGCGCAGGAGCGGACGCCTGGGGCCTGCACCGCTGGCCAACGCCAGGGCCGCTGCCTCGGGGCCGTGCCTGTGATCCTCCAACAGAGCACACCATGCCGGCACCGAGAGCGCATCGGCGCGTTGCGGCATCACGCCACACAGCGCCTGCCAGCGCGCCAGCAGACGATGCTGCCGGTGGG
>JBILDP010000288.1:0-2608 GCA_044352535.1 Prochlorococcaceae cyanobacterium | reverse complement strand
GCTTCCTGGAGCTTCTGCTGCATCTTGGCCACATCGGCCAGCTCCACCTCCTTCTGGGCCTTCTCCACCAGGGTGAGCACATCGCCCATGCCCAGGATGCGGCTGGCCATCCGCTCGGGGTGGAAGGGCTGCAGCGCCTCCACCTTCTCGCCGGTGCCGATGAACTTGATCGGCGCGCCGCTCACCTTGCGGATCGAGAGGGCGGCGCCGCCGCGGGAGTCGCCGTCGAGCTTGGTGAGCACGGCGCCGGTGATGCCCACCTGCTCGTGGAAGGCGCGGGTGAGCTCGGCGGCTTCCTGGCCGATCATCGAATCCACCACCAGCAGCACCTCATCGGGCTGGCAGGCCTCGCGGATCCGCACCATCTCCTCCATCATCGACTGATCGATCTGGAGGCGGCCGGCGGTGTCCACCAGCACCGTGTCGAAGCCCTCGGCCTTGGCCTTCTCGATGCCGGCGGCGGCGATGGCTTCCGGCTTGACCTCGGTGCCGAGGCTGAACACCTCCACGCCGATCTGACCGCCCAGCGTTTTGAGCTGCTCGATGGCGGCCGGGCGGTACACGTCCGCCCCCACCAGCAGCGCCTTGCGGCCTTGCTCCTTGAGGTGCAGCCCGAGCTTGGCGGTGGCGGTGGTCTTGCCGGCGCCCTGCAGGCCGGCCATCAGCACCACCGAGGGTTCGCCGGCCCTGCCGCCTGCGGCAAGGGGGGCGTTCTCGCCACCCATGGTGTCCACGAGCTGCTCGTGCACCACCTGGATGAACTTCTGGTCCGGGCTGATGCCGCGCACCACCTCGGCGCCGAGCGCCTTCCTGCGGACTTCGTCGACGAAGTCCTTCACCACCGGCAGGCTCACATCGGCCTCCAGCAGCGCGCGGCGCACCTCCTTCAGGGCGCCGTCGATGTTGGTTTCGCTGATGGCGCCCTGGCCCCGCAGGTTCTTGACGGCGTCTTCAAACCGCTGGGAAAGCTCGTCGAACATCCGGAACCGACCCCTTGAATCCGTTGATCGTAAAAACCGGCGCCCCTCAACCCCGGACTGATCAGTCCGCAGGGCGTCGACAGGATGGGCCGATGGCTCCAACCAGCTCCCGCGCCAGGCTCGTGGCCGCCTTGCCAGTGCTGTGGCCGACTGGCGGCTCAGCACGGCAGCGCAGCCTGAGCAGCCTTCGACTGCGTGTCGTGGAGGAGGAGGTCACTGGGGATGTGGATCGCGATGGATCGCTCCCGAAGGCCTGGATCCAGATGCAGCAGGCGGGAGTCCAGGGGGTGTCGATGCACCAGTTGGCTCCTTCCGCCGGCACGCTTGCCTCCGGCAGTGCTGGGCCCGAGGGCCGCTCGCTTGCCGTCAGGAGGCTTTCTGGAAGCTCGCCAGCAGCCAGCGCTCGCCGTCACGGGCAAACACGTAGCGGTTGCGCAATTGCAGGCTGGTGGGCTGACCCACCGCCTGTCGGGCCCCATCCAGGCGCTGATCCTTGTAATCGAGGTTGGCGATCACGGCGATGCGCCGCGGACTGCGCTCTTCGATCTCCAGGCTCTGCACCGTGGTGCTGATGCGCTGGGTCTGGTTCAGGGCGGCGTCGCTCTGTCGCTCGCTCAGCACTCGGCTCACCTGGCTGCTCCGTCCCATCTCGGTGAGGGGGATCCTGCTTTCCCCGCCTGCGAGCACGGCGGCCTTGCCGGTCAGCCAGGCCTGCAGCAGCCCCTTGAGCTGCTCCTGGTTCGGCTCTGCGGCCGTCAGGGGGGCCGGGGCAATCGGTTTGGCTGTGGCAGTGGGCTTGGCTGTCGCGCTGGCTGGCGGCTTGGGCGCAGGAGTCTGCACCGCGCGCTGCACCGGAATCGGCGTGGGAGGAGCCTGGCGGCTGCGCAGCAGGAGGGCGCCTCCACCGGCTGCCAGCACGGCCGCCAGGGCCGTCAGTCCCAGCCAGCGCTGTTCTTTCCAGGGATGCCCACCCTTGAATGCGGGGCGCTGCACTGTGGGCAGCTGGAAGGCGGGCAGCTGGAAGGCGGGCAGCTGGAAGGCGGGCAGTTGCAGGGGGGGCAGCTGCTCTTTGATCGCCTCCAGCTGGGCGCGGCGGGCGGCCAGCCAATCGTCCAGCCAGAGCCGCAGATCCAATGGCGGCAGATCATCGGGCTCCGGCTCGGGCTCCGGCAGATCTGGCCTGCCCTCGCTATCCCAGGTGCCGGTGAGTGCGACGGGCGGTTCGCCATCCCGGGGATCAGCGCCGGCCGACGCGCTTGTGCCCCAATCCAGCCCCATCCAGCTGGCAAACGGGTTGGGGCTGGTGCGGCGATCACCGGGCTCGGGCGCTGCCCGGTCGTGCTGTTCCACATAGGTCTGCACGTCGCGGTCCGCGAAGTAGGCCTCCAGGTCGGGGTCGGCTTCGAGGTCGCGGTAGCCGGGCAGTACATCCCGTGCCAGCCAATCGCGGGTGTAGGCGCACAGCTGGGCCAGGGGATCGTTGCTCTGTGCCTCAGCCCAATGGCGCAGGTCTGGCGGCGCCCCCTTGGCAAACAGGGCCAGCCCCTGATCCACCTTGCCCAGCAGCAACTGCAGGCAGGCCTGCAGGGGCTGGGTCCCTTCCTGGCCGCTGGAATGAAGTCGCTCGA
>JBILDP010000079.1:0-9042 GCA_044352535.1 Prochlorococcaceae cyanobacterium | reverse complement strand
CCGCCACCGCGTGCACGCCGTGGTGTGCGATCGCCGCGGCCGGGTGCTGATGCGGGCCGGGGATCCCCAGCAGCTCAGCTTCATCCGTTCGGCCCAGAAGCCCTTCCAGGCCACCGTGTTTGTGAGCTGTGGCGCCGCCGACCAGGGACAGAGCGGCGAGCGGGGACTGGCGATTGCCTGCGCCTCCCACGCTGGCACTGCGGCCCACGCCCGCGAGGCCTTCCGTCTGCTCTGGGCGGCCGAGATCGAACCCGAGCAACTGCAGTGCCCGGTGCCGGCAGGCCGCACCAGCGCCCTGGAGCACAACTGCTCCGGCAAGCACGCAGCCTTCCTGGCCAGCTGCCGCCGCCTGGGCTGGAGCACCGAGAGCTACCTGCAACCTGAGCATCCGCTGCAGCAGCAGGTGCTGCAGCGCACGGCCGAACTGCTTGGCCTGCCCGCCGCCGAGCTCGTGGTGGCCCGCGACGACTGCGGTGCCCCCACGGTGCAGTTACAGCTGGCCCAGATAGCCCTGCTCTACGCGCACCTGGGGGCCGGAGAACAGCCGGTGCTGGAGCGGCTCAGCCGGGCCATGCTGGCCCACCCCGAGCTGGTGGCCGGTGAGGGGCGCTTCGACACCGAACTGATGCGCCTGGGCCACGGCCAGGTGCTGAGCAAAGGGGGCGCCGAGGGCATCCAGTGCCTCAGCCGCGTGGGCGAGGGTCTGGGCGTGGCCATCAAGGTGGAAGACGGCGCCTCTCGCGCCAAGCACGCCGTGGCGCTGCACCTGCTGGAGCAGCTCGACTGGCTCACGCCCATGACCCTGGAGGAGCTGCGCCAGCGCTTCCTGCGGCCGGCCCCCCACCTGCAGCTGGAGGTGAAAGGGGAGCTGCGCTTCGACTGAGGCGCACCGCCCGATTGGCTGCCGGTCACACCGGCTGGTATGGTTAAGAGGTCGCCGCGGGGTAGAGCAGTCTGGTAGCTCGTCGGGCTCATAACCCGAAGGTCGGTGGTTCAAATCCGCCCCCCGCCACCAACTCCAGAAGAAGCCTCCGCCCTGGCGGGGGCTTTTTTGTTGGCTGTGCCTTCTGTTCACGCAGCTGGTCCAATGAGCCGCCTTGGTTGCATCTCCTTGGTTGCATCTCCTTGGTTGCATCTCAGCCGGTTGCCTTCCCCTTGCTGCATCTCGCACTGTTGGATCAATTCGAGAGCCGATGACCACAGCCAGCGCTGATCATGCTGCCCCCGCCGACGCGATCGTGGTGGGCTCCGGCGCCACAGGAGGCGTAGCCGCCATGGTGCTGGCCGAAGCGGGACTGCGGGTGCTGGTGCTGGAGGCCGGGCCGGCCCTCACGGCGCGCCAGGCCCAGGGCAGGGAGCCGCTCAACACCCTCAGGCGGCTGGCCCACCTCTCCAGCGGCCGGCACCGGTTGCAGCGCCATCACCCGGGTTACTGGAAGCAGAATCCCGAGCTGTTCGTGGATGAGCGCCAGAACCCCTATTCCACCCCAGCCCATCAGCCCTTCCTCTGGACCCGGGGCCGCCAGGTGGGGGGAAAGAGCCTCACCTGGGGTGGCATCACCCTGCGGCTGAGCGACCTGGAGTTCCAGGCGCCGGCCGCCGATGGCAAGGGCTCCGCCTGGCCGATCCGCCACGCCGATCTGGCTCCCTACTACGGGCGGCTGGAGCAGCTGCTGGCGGTGCACGGCGGTCGCGACGGACTCCGCCAGCTTCCCGATGGCGAGTACCGCGCGCCGCTGCCATTCACCCCGGGCGAAGAGCGACTGGCGGGCGCCATCGGCCGCGAGCTGGGGTTGCCGCTGATCCACTCCCGCGGTTTTCGCTTGCACCGCGGCCCGGGCTGGCCCGCCGCCAGCAGCACCGGCAGCACCCTGGCGCGGGCCCTGGCCAGCGGCCGTGTGACCCTGCGCAGCAACACGATCGTGAGCCACCTGGAGCCCGGCCCCCAGCGGCGCGGCGTGGTGGTGATCGACGCGACCAGTGGCCGGCGCCAGCGACTGGATGCGCCCCTGGTGGTGCTGTGCGCCTCCACGATCGAGAGCGTGCGGATCCTGCTGCACAGCCAGGCCCAGGGGGGCCTGGAGGATCCCGGCGGCACCCTCGGCCGCTACCTGATGGATCACATCTCCACCAGTCGCTTCTTCTCCCTGCCCGGCGTGCCGGCCCCCGGCGCCTCCGTGGAGCTCTCCGGGGCCGGCAGCTGCTTCATCCCCAATACCGTGAACCTCAACAGCCCCGACGAGGCCGGCTTCCGCGGCGGCTACGGCATCTGGACCGCCCTGCAGCGCTTTGATCCCCCAGCCCTGCTGCAGCGACGCCGTGGCGATGCGGTGGGTTTCCTGATCGCCCACGGCGACGTGCAGCCCGATCCGGCCAACCGGGTGAGCCTCAATGTTGATCTTCCCGATGCCTGGGGCCTGCCCACCCCCCACATTTCCTGCCGCTGGGGTGGCAATGAGCAGCGCATGGTGGCCCACATGCACGGCCGCATGGAGGCGGTGGTGGCTGCGGCAGGAGGCAGGATCGCGCCGATCGAGGAGCTGTTCGTGTTGCCGCTGCTGGAGCCCTGGATCCGTTCCAGCCTGGCGGTGGGCGAGGGGCCGCCGCCGCCGGGCTACTACATCCACGAGTTGGGTGGAGCCCGCATGGCCGACCGGCCGGAGCGGGGAGTGGTGAATCGCCTCAACCAGTGCTGGGGAGCCGCCGATGTGCTGGTGGTGGATGGGGCCTGCTGGCCGGCGGCGGGTTGGCAGAGCCCCACCCTCACCGAAATGGCCATCACCTGGCGGGCCTGCGAGGCCGCTGCGGAGCGGCTGCGTCGGGGCGATCGGGGACTGGCCTAGGCGCGCATGTCAGGGGCTGCCCACCAATGGGCAGCGGTGGTGTGGATCGTCACAGTTCCCCCGGGGCGAGCTCCACAAAATGTGAAGGCGACCTTTCAACGGGTCGGGCAAGGGAGAACCGGGGCGGAGGCTGGCACCTCCGCCTTTTTCATGCCTCAGCGCATGACCACACCGTTGAGGTAGTGCTGGGCCACGCAGGCATCGCGACTGCCGTTCTGGAACAGGAAGCTGGCCAGTGCCGCGGTGATCAGGCGGTACTGGTCCCACTGGGGATGGCTACGGATGAACTCACGCATGCCGTCGAAGAGCACTTCAGGCACCTCAGCCTCAAGGCTGATCCGGGTGAGCAGCTGCTCGGCAGCCAAGGCATCGGCAGAACAGGCATCGGCAGAACGGGCCCCAGCCCCACCGCCATCAGCCGCCTCTATGGCCCGATCGGGGTTGTTCGGCTCCGCCGCGACCTGGCCAGGCTCCAACTGCAGCTCCATTCCCAACTTCTGACCCATGGCGTCCATGCCTCTCGCTTGCTGGGCCAGTACGCCACAGTCCCGGGGCGGGAGTCAACGGCAGCGGAACAGCCGGCAAGAACGGCGACTCCCAGCTGAGATCCAAAGCCTGGCATGGGTTAACGGCCATGCCGGCACAGTCCACGGCGCCTGCGGCCCCGGGGCGGTGAAGCTTGTCAAGAGGCCCTTGAACAGAATGGCGCAATCCCCAGAAACAGGCCGACCGGGCCGCCCATACGGCAACGGCCTGGGGAAAAACCTGCCGGTTTCTGTGGAAAAAACCTGCGTCGTGGGGAAACGGAGAATCCATCACCAGCGCTTATAGGCCGGAATCTCAGCAGACTCGGCCTGCGGCGAGACTGCTGAGCCAGCTGAAATCGTCCAGAACTCTTCAGCTTTGGCTGCTGGCGCGCAAGGTGGTGGGCCCCAGCGGATGGTCGGCATGGGGGTAGGGCGTGTGGGTATGGCTGTGCTCGTGGGTATGGCCGTGCTCGTGGCTGTGCTCGTGGTCGTGGCTGTGCGCTGCATCCGAACCGTGGTGACCGAGGGGAAGCGGCACCCCATCGGGCTGGCAGGCCCCGGTGCACTCGCGCTCGCACAGGTCGCAGCCGTCGGTGAGCCCCTCTACATGGTGATGGTGGCTGTGCTGGGGCGCCCCCACCTCCGTTTCAAAGCCGAGCACCTGGGCGCGGTATTTGCACAGGGAGCAGTTCATGGCGGTATCGCCCCGCACCACCTCCTCCACCCGCTCCACAAAGGTGTCGAGCACGCAGGGGTGATCGCCCAGATAGGAGGCCTGCACAAACTCGATCTCTGGATGGTCGGCCGCGACCCGATCGGTGTGCTGCACAATCCGGCTCACCAGCACCCCGGAAAAGAGGAAATAGGGGAACACCACAACGCGCCGGTAACCCAGCTTCACCACGTGGCGCAGACCGGGCTCCACCAGTGGAAAGGTGACACCGGAATACACCGTTTCGCCCCAGCCGAAGCCGAAGCCCTCCACCAGCATGCGCGTCACCTTGGCCACGTTGGAGTTGGCATCGGGATCGGACGACCCCCGCCCCACCACCACCAGCAAGGTGTCGTGCAGCGGCACCTCCTCAGCGGCGGCCGCGTCGGCCTCGGCCAGCGCCGCCTGGATGCGGGCCGCCGCAGCCTGGATCATCTTGCGGTCCACGCCCAGCTCACGGCCGTAGTCGATCCGCAGCCCGGTCTCGGCGGCGTAGGTGTTGAGCACCGAAGGGATGTCGTTCTTGGCGTGGCCGGCCGCAAACAGCATCGCCGGCACCGCCAGCACGTGCTCCACCCCAAGGGCGCGCAGCGCATCCAGCCCATCGCGGAGAATCGGCCGGGCGAATTCCAGGTAGCCGTGCTCCACGGGCACCTCGGGCAACCGCTGGCGCAGGGCCTGGGCCAGCTCGGCGAATTCAGCCACCGCCAGCCGGTTGCGACTGCCATGCCCGCACACCAGCACGCCGATCCGTCCGTGGGGCCCGTGCTGCAGGTTCAGGCGGGGAGACGCCAGCAGGGAACCGGAAGCCATGGGCGTGAACAGCGATGAGCGGACCCTATCGCCGCCGCCGCCATCTCAATCCATGGCAGACCACTGCCGGACAAGACGCTCCGGCACTGCACACCGGCTCGTAACCGGGCCAGGATGATGGGGATGGCCGCAAAGGCCCGGTTTCACCCTGCCCATGGCCCTGCGCCTGCCGCCCTACCAACCGCTGCCCGCACCGCAAGCCGATGGCCCCTTCCTGGAGGTGGCGATCGCCTCACTCCAGCCCACCCAGCTCTGCGTGGGACTGGCTGAAGTGCGCAGCCGCCAGCGCGACTTCGGCGGCGAAACGGGGCCGCAGCGCCGCGCCTATCTCGGCAGCAAGCCGGTGCCGCTGGTGCGCAGCCGTGCCGGTGATCTGTGGATGGTGGACCGGCACCATCGGCTGCGCGCCCTGATCGAATTGGATCCCGGCGCCACCGCCTATGGCTACATCGCCCTTGAGGTGGACAGCGACGATCGCGCCACGGTGCTGGAGGCCCTGCGCCAGCGGGGTTGGCTCTATCTCTACGACGGTCGCGGCCTGGGCCCGCTGCCGACCTCGGCGCTACCGCACAACCTCACCGGCCTGCAGGACGACCCCTACCGCAGCCTGGTCTGGAAACTGAAGAAGGAGGGGGTGATCGAGCCAGAGCCGCTGATCCCGTTCCATGAATTCCGCTGGGGGGCCTGGCTCCGGCGCAGGCCCCTGCCACCGTTCAGTTCCGATCGGCTGGAGCCGGCCATGCCCGCCGCCCGCGCGCTGGCCCGCTCCACCGCCGCCTCCCACCTTGCCGGCTGGCGCGGCATGGCCTGAATGCGGCGGCGATGACCTCCTTTCTGCAACAGTCGCCCCTGGCGATCTTCGCCCTGCTGCTGGGGCTGAGCGTGCTGGTGCCGCCCCTGGTGAGACGGCTGGGCCTGCCCGATCTGGTGGGTCTGCTGGTGGCGGGCGTGCTGGTGGGGCCGCACGCCCTTGGCTGGATCAGCGACAAGAGCGAAACAGTGCAGCTGCTCTCCGACGTGGGGGTGATCTACCTGCTGTTCATCGCCGGCCTGGAGATCGACCTGGCCGAATTCGCGCGCATCCGCCAGCGCTCGTTCCGCTTCGGTCTGCTCACCTTCTCCCTGCCGATGCTGGGCGGCCTGCTGCTGGGCCTGGGCTTTGGCTACTCGCTGCTGAGCAGCGTGCTGCTGGGCTCGATCCTCTCGTCGCACACGCCGCTGGGCTACCCAATCGTGCGCAGCTACGGGGCCGTGCGCGAGGAATCGGTGGTGGTGGCGATCGGGGGCACGATCTTCACCGACATCGCCGCCCTGGTGGTGCTGGCCCTGGCCGTGGGTCTGGGGCGCGGCGAGCTGAGCCTGCTCGGGGGGCTGGCCCTGGTGCTCAAGGTGGGGGCCTATGCGGCCGCCGTGGTGCTGGTGATCCAGCGGCTGGGCCGCCGCCTGGTGCGGCGCAGCGCCAACAACGACAGCCAGCTGTTCGTGCTGGTGCTGCTGGCCGTGTTCCTGGCGGCGCTGGCGGCTGAACTGGCAGGCGTGGAGAAGATCGTGGGCGCCTTCCTGGCCGGCCTGGCGGTGAACGCCGTGCTGCCCGAAGGGCGGGTGAAGGAACAGGTGATCTTCGTGGGGGCCAGCCTGTTCATCCCGGTGTTCTTCATCGATCTGGGGCTGCTGCTGGATCTGCCGGCCTTCCTGAAAGCCCTGGTGAGCTCGGTGTTTGCCCTGCTGCTGATCGCCACCCTGATCAGCAGCAAGGGGCTGGCCGCCTGGCTTGCCGGCCTGCTCTACCGCTACCGCGGGGCCCAGGTGCTGACGCTCTGGTCGCTGTCGCTGCCCCAGGTGGCCGCCACCCTGGCCGCCACCTTTGTGGGCGTTCGCGCCGGGCTTCTGGATGCCCAGGTGCTCAACGGCGTGCTGGCGATGATGGTGGTCACGGCCACCCTCGGGCCGGCACTCACCGGCATGGCAATGCGCCGGTTGGGGGAAGCGGCAACCTCCCGCATCGATGCCGACAGCGAAGGCCAGCTGGCCGTGGCCCGCCGTGCCCTGCGCGTGCTGGTGCCGCTCAGCAACCCGGCCAGCGAGGCGCCCCTGCTGGCGGCAGCCAGCCTGTTGATCGGCGGTGAGGCCGGACAGACCGGCCAGGTGCTGCCGCTGGCGGTGGTGCCTCCCCGCCAGGGGGGCATGGGGGCGGCCCTGGCCCAGGCCCGGGTGCTGCTGCAGGAGGCGGAAGCCCTGGGAGCCGAGCGCCAGATGCCGTGCCGCAGCCTGCTGCGCATCGACAGCGACGTGGCGGGCGGCATCGCCCACACCGCCCAGGAACAGGGAGCCGATCTGGTGCTGATGGGCATGGCCCCGCCGGCCCGGCTGGGGCGGTGGTTGTTCGGCGACCTGGTGGATGCCACCTGCCGCCAGGCCAGCTGCCCGGTGGTGGTGGCCCGCCTGCTGCAGCCCCCGGACCAGATCCGGCGCCTGCTGGTGCCGGTGAAAGACCTCACCGCCGGAGCCCTGGAGCAGTTCCAGCTGGCTGAGCGTCTCGCCTCGGCCAGCGGCGGCTCGATCACGCTGTTGCACCTGCACGATCCCTGGCTGCCGGCCGCGGAGCGCCAGCTGATTGAGCGCCAGTTGCGGCGCTGGTGTCCGGGCCCGGGCAGCCCGGCTCTGGCCGTGCCGGTGAGCGTGAAGCTGGAGCCCCGGCAGGTGGCGGAGCAGCAGATCCTGGTCGCCAGCCAGCAGCACGACCTGGTGATCCTGCGCTCCCAGCGGCGGCTGGTGGCCGGTCTGCCGATCCCAGCCAGCGACCGGGTGAGCCGGGTGCTGCGCCGGCTGAACTGTTCTTCCCTGGTGATCAGTGACCCCCTGCAGGAACCGTGGGGAAGCGGCCCTCCCCTGGCGAGCCAGCCCCAATCTGCCTAGACCTCAGGCATCGCCCCCCTGCCATGCCATACCAACACCTGCTGGTTCCCACCGATGGCTCCGAACTCTCGGCCAGGGCCGTGGCTCAGGCAGCGGCCCTGGCCAAGGCATTGGAGGCCCGGCTCACCCTGTTTCATGTGCAGACAGCCTTCCCCATCTCCCTGGTGGGCGTGGGCGAGCTGGTGGATCCAGCCACCGTGGATGCCCTGATCGAGGCGGCCCGCGAGCACAGCCGGAGCGTGCTGGGCGACGCCCAGGAGCTCGCCGCCCAGGAGGGCGTGGTCGCCGCCACCCTCTGCGACGAGAACCCCGTGCCCCACAAGGCGATCGTGGCCGCCGCCGAGCGGCTGGGCTGCGATCTGGTGGTGATGGCCTCCCATGGGCGACGGGGCCTGCAGGGAGCCCTGCTGGGCAGTGAAACCCAGCGTGTTCTCAGCCACTGCAGCCTGCCTGTGCTGGTGGTGCGCTGACGCCTGTTGCCTGCCTGGCAGCGGGGCCGATCGCCTGACCGCGTGAATACCGGCCCCTACGCTGCGCACGCGTAAGCGCGTTGTTGCCGTGGCGATGGACGAGACCAGCCGAGCCGATGAGCTGCTGGCCCTGGGGTGGTCAGCCGACGACGTACGCCGCTACGCCGAGCTGTGGGAGTACCGGCAGCGCTGGGGGGCGATCAACCTGGAGCGGGAAGACCGCCTGTTCCTGCGCAAGGCGGAGTCGACCCTGCCCAAGCGGCTCAGCGGCAAAGCGGCCCAGAAAAAGAGTCTGCGCGAGAAATCCCATGTGCGCTGGCTGGCCTTCTACCTGGAAGCGATGACCCAGTCGCCGGCGGAACAGGAGCTCAGTGGTGGCGAGCGGGGTGCCTGGGCCGTGCTGCTCGAGGAAGAGCTGGCGGTGCTGGAGCACTACGAGCCGGTGCTGGGCCTGCCCGACACCCTCAAGGCCCGCGACCTGGTGGCGGTGCGCGAGCAGCTGATCCAGCAGGCACCGGCGAGCCGACAAGGGAGCTTCGACTTCCAGGCACCGCTGGAGGCACTGCGCGCCCGCGAGAGCACCAGCTGGAAGCCACTCCGGGGCGACGGCAACGGTGACACCAGCTACCCGGTGGTGGCGGGCGATGCGGTGGAGGGATTCCGCAGCCAGGTGCGGAGTGAGCTGGGCGGCTGGATGCGCCAGCACTTCCCCTCCCTCAAAGACAGCACGAAACCCGAGCTGACCTAGAGAGCTGACCTAA
>JBILDP010000287.1:0-2610 GCA_044352535.1 Prochlorococcaceae cyanobacterium | reverse complement strand
AGCCTCTGCAGCGGCACCACCGCCGCCAAGGCGTCACCGTTGAGCAACAAGCTGAGGGCGTCGACTTCGTTGTAGGCCAGGGCCTGAGCCCTCAGCCGCTGGAGCCTGGTGAGATCGGCGCCGCCAATCTCAACAGCCACCCGCGGACTGCTGGGCAGCACCAGCCGGCCCTTCAGCAGCGGATCCTCCAGCACCCGCCACCCCTCCTGGCCACGGGCACGGGCAGCCAGACCGGGCAGGCTGCGAAACACCATCACCCAGGGGCTGAAGGCCCAGGGGAAGGCCAGCACCGGCTGGCCTTCCGGGCGATAGAGCCGGCTCAGCGGCCAGGCGGCGGGCAGCAGGCGGTCGACAAACCCCGTTGCGCCAAAGGGCTGCAAGCGGTTCAAGTCCAGGTCGCCGGCCCAGCCATCGGGCAGGCTCACCAAGGCTGGGGCTGGGGCAGCGGCAGCCGGTCGCTGGCCGGCCACCAGCCCCTGCACCACGGCCCCCGATCCCCCCACCAACTCCTGGCGCCAGGGCGAGGGCAACTGGTCAAGCCAGGCCACGGGCATGCTCCCTTTGGCGGCCAGCAGCAGCGGCCCTTGGCTGCGCCGGCAGCCCGACAGGGCGGCCGGCAGCAACACACTGGCCCCGGCACCGAGACCCAGCTGCAGCACGTGGCGACGATTCATCACGTGGCGACGACTCATAGGGCGATTGATCCGACCAAGGCGTAATCCAGACCGCTAGTCGACTGCACCACACCCAGACTGGCAGTGTGAAACAGGGACTCGCTGGTCACCACAGTCGAACTGCCCACCACGTCACGGGGGCCCCTGCATCACAAGACTCAGACACGTTCATCAACGTGGATCGACAGACCTCGAGAGGGCTGGAAAAGTTCGCAGTGGCGATCGCAGACCATGGCCAGCGCCCTGGGATCCCGCCCTGCCAGTTCCCACAGCACGGCCACCCCGCCAGCCCCGACGCCCTCCTTCACATAGCCCCGTTCGTAGTCGCGCAGGGCTGCGCTGCGGCAACTCTTGAAGCGCAGCCCTGCGGCCTGCAGCTGTGGCTCAACGCCCCAGCGGTCGCCGATCAACTGCAGGAGACGGGCCAGGTCGCTGCCGGGCTCCTCGGCAAGCCAGGCGGTGGTTGCCACCAGGGCAGAAGCCGCCAGAGCCTGGCGCCTGGCCGGCGCCGCGCAGGCCAGGGCCACCGCCAGTACCGCCGCCATCTGACTGCCACCGGCCAACAGCACCGGCACTCCCCGCGGGGCCAGTTCCAGCAGCAAGCCAGCCGCCAGCACCTGCATGGGATCCCCGACGGCCGCCAGCACCGCCAGGGGCTCGGCGGCCGTTCCCAGGCCAGCAGCCTCAAGGCCCTGGCCCACCAACCGGGCCTTGAGGCGGTGGGCCGGCTGCCGCAGGCTGCCGCTCACCAGGCCAGCGGCCGCGATCCCCAACCCCTCCAGCACGGCCAGGGCGGTGGTGGTGCCGCCCGGCACACACTCCGCCAGCAGCAGGGGTTCGGCAGACGGCCAGCATCGTCCCCAGCGCCGGCCTCGCTCCAGCAAGGCCGCCACGCGTTCCCGGGCCATCGCCCGGCCCGTGCTCACGCAGGCGGCCGGCCCGGCGGCCTCCTGCCGAGGGAGGCGCAGGTGGGGCACTCCGGGCGCGACAGGACAACCCAGATCCACCACAAGCGTGCGGGGCAAGAGGCCAAGCTCCTGCAGGCCCGCATGGGCGATCAAGGCCGGACTCACGCCCGCCGGCAGGGGCGGCAGGGCGTGGGGCCTGGCAGCATCGGGGCCCAGCAGCAGCAATTCGGCATCGGCAGCAGCGGTGAAGCGGCGGGATGCCGGCGTGGCGCCGGCCGCAGAAATTCCCGGCTGCTCCGCAGTGGCGGTGGCCGCCAGGAGCAGCACAGGTCGCACAGACCGCCAACGCTGCACCAGAAGGTCCGGCAGCTGGGAGGGGGAGTCGGGCGGGCTCACAGGGGGTCGAGAGCCACCAGCGCCCGCAAGGCCCGTGGCGGCTCAGGAATGGGGCTGCCCAGCCGCGGCAGGATCCAGGTGGCCACCGCATGCAGAGCCAGCACCACGATGGCGTTCTGAAACCACACCAGCAGCACGGCGGCCAGCTGCACAGTGGTGAGGTCAACGCTGCCCACCGGCAGCAGGGCTGGCCCCAGCAGACCCAGCAGCCGCTCCAGCAGGCCCGCGGCGGCGGTGGTGATCACCACCCAGAGGTTTTCACCCACCAGCACCGACAGCACCACAACGCGCACCAGGAAACCGGCGGCACCGATCAACGACCCCACCCCCCAGCTCAGCCACCAGCTCAGCCCGCGCCGCCAGCACCAGCCCAGCCAGAGGGCCAGAAAGCCATAGGGGAACAGCACGAGCGGGCCCCGGATCGGCCCCATCAGGGCCAGCAGCAGCAGGGTGGTCACCAGCAGCCCCTCGCTGGCGCAACGCCAGCCATGGCGCAGCTGCAACAGCGCCAGCGGCAGCGGCAGGGCCAGCCGGAACAGGGGGCTGCCCACCGGCAGGTAGTAGAGAGCCACCCACAGCAGGGCCGTGGCGGCCGCCAGATAGGCCGTGTCCATCAGCTGGCCCGCCTGACG
>JBILDP010000286.1:0-2613 GCA_044352535.1 Prochlorococcaceae cyanobacterium | reverse complement strand
CTAGCACGGTGAACAGCAGCTTCCACTGGGCGTCGAAGCTCTCGAAGCAGCCCACCAGGATGCGCAGGGCGAGAGCGAAACCGGCCGCCTTGGAGCCCACCGAGAGGAAGGCCACCACCGGCGTGGGCGAGCCCTCGTACACGTCGGGGGTCCACTGGTGGAAGGGCACCGCGGCGATCTTGAAGGCCACCGTGGCCAGCACGAACACCAGGGCCAGGGCCGTCACAGGGGCGGCGCTGGTCTGCAGGGCTACCGCTACCGCATCCAGGCCGGTGGCGCCGCCGGTGAGGCCATAGAGCAGGGAGGCGCCATAGAGGAACACCGCCGCCGCCGCCGAACCCACCAGCAGGTATTTGAGAGCCGCCTCGGAGCTGCGGGCATCGCGCTTCATGTAGCCCGACAGCAGGTAGCTGGCCACCGAGAGGGTTTCCAGCGAGATGAAGATGCTCACCAGGTCGGTGGCACCGCACAGGAACATGCCGCCCAGGGTGGCGGCCAGCAGGATCGCGGCGTATTCGCCCACCGGTGTGCCGCTCTGCTCCACGTAGCGCCAGCTGAGCAGCAGCGAGATCAGGGTGGAGGCGGCCACCACCGCCCGGAAGGCGATCGCCAGGTTGTCGGCCAGGAAGGCCCCCAGGAAGCTCGGCTCAAGCGCTGCGTTGTTCCACTGCAGGGCCAACAGCACCAGGGCGCCCCCCAGGCCTGCGTAGCAGAAGGGGGGAACCCAGCGGCTGGCGGCCTTCTCGCCGGCCAGATCCACCAGCAGGCAGGCCAGCATCGCCAGCAGCACGGCACCCTCGGGGGCGATGGCCGCCGCGTTGAGCTGGAGGTTCAGGCCAACGGAGGTCGCAGCCGGGGCGAGGGCGCCGAGCAGAAACATCGCAGCAGCTCGTCTGGCCAGAGTGATTGGCGCGACTGTAGCGGCGTTGGCCCCGCTTCCCGTTGTGTGGCCCCTCGCCGCAACGTCTGCTCACCCCGCCTCGACGCCTGCGGCCGCCGATGCGATAAAGAAGGATGAGGTCGTTCGCCTCTCTGTGGGTCACACCCTCGTCATCGTTGAGAGCCCCACCAAGGCCCGCACCATCCGTGGCTTCCTGCCCAAGGAGTTCCGGGTGGAGGCCTCGATGGGCCACGTGCGCGACCTGCCCAACAACGCCAGCGAGATTCCGGCGGCCCACAAGGGCGAGAAGTGGGCCAACCTCGGTGTGAACACCGCCAACAACTTCGAGCCCCTCTACGTGGTGCCGAAGGACAAGAAGAAGGTCGTCAAGGAACTCAAGGACGCCCTCAAGGGTGCCGACCAGCTGCTGCTGGCCACCGACGAAGACCGGGAGGGCGAATCGATCAGCTGGCACCTGCTGCAGCTGCTCAGCCCGAAGGTGCCGGTGAAGCGGATGGTGTTCCACGAGATCACCAAGGAAGCCATCGGCCGTGCCCTGGAGCAGACGCGCGAGCTCGACATGGAGCTGGTGCATGCCCAGGAAACCCGCCGCATCCTCGACCGGCTGGTGGGCTACACCCTCTCGCCGCTGCTGTGGAAGAAGGTGGCGTGGGGGCTGAGCGCCGGCCGCGTGCAGTCGGTGGCGGTGCGCCTGCTCGTGCAGCGCGAGCGGGCCCGCCGGGCCTTCAGAAGTGGCAGCTACTGGGACCTCAAGGCCCGGCTGGAGCAGGGCGGCAGCGCCTTTGAGGCCAAGCTGAGCCAGCTGGGCGGCGTGAAGATCGCCGGCGGCTCCGACTTCGACGAGAGCACCGGTGGCCTCAAGGCCGGCAGCAAGGTGCGCCTGCTGGCCGAAAGCGAGGCGCGCCAGCTGCGGGAGGCGGTGCTTGCCGCCCCCTGGCGGGTGGCGGCGGTGGAGGAGAAGCCCACCGTGCGCAAGCCGGTGGCCCCCTTCACCACCAGCACCCTGCAGCAGGAGGCCAACCGCAAGTTGCGCCTTTCGGCCCGCGAAACGATGCGCACGGCCCAGGGGCTCTACGAGCGCGGCTTCATCACCTACATGCGCACCGACTCGGTGCACCTGAGCGACCAGGCGATCAGCGCCGCCCGCAGCTGCGTGGGCGCCAAGTATGGGAAGGAGTATCTGAGCCCCTCACCGCGCCAGTTTTCCACCAAGGCCCGCAACGCCCAGGAGGCCCACGAGGCGATCCGCCCCGCCGGCGAGAGCTTCCGCGACCCCGCTGCCACCGGCCTCGACGGCCGCGACCTGGCCCTCTACGAGCTGATCTGGAAGCGCACCGTGGCCTCCCAGATGGCCGACGCCAAGCTCACCATGCTCAGCGTGGATCTGGAGGTGGATGGCGGCAGCCTGGGGCTGGCCTGCTTCCGCGCCAGTGGCAAGCGCATCGACTTCCCCGGCTTCTTCCGCGCCTACGTGGAGGGGTCCGACGACCCGGATGCCGCCCTGGAGGGCCAGGAGGTGCTGCTGCCTTCGCTGAAATCCGGCGACAAGCCCGCCTGCAAGGAGGTGGAGGCCCTCGGCCACCAGACCCAGCCGCCGGCCCGCTACAGCGAGGCGGCGCTGGTGAAGATGCTGGAAAAGGAGGGCATCGGCCGCCCCTCCACCTATGCCTCGATCATCGGCACGATCGTGGACCGCGGCTACGCCACCCTCG
>JBILDP010000285.1:0-2614 GCA_044352535.1 Prochlorococcaceae cyanobacterium | reverse complement strand
TGGTGAGCGAGAGCCTTGAGACATCTGCACCTGCTCAACTCGCCGACAGTGCGGCGCTGATCAGCGCCGTGTTGGCCCGCTTCAACACAGAGATCAACAGCATCACGACGGCCAGCAGTCCCTTGGCTGCCCCATCCCAGGCCCCGGCGTTGGCACTGGTGGGGCTGAAGCAACAGCTGCAGGGGGGTGTGTTCGGCGCCCTGCTGAGCAGCCTGCAGAGCGGCGCTGCCAGCCCGGCTCAACTCACAGCCATCTTTGAGGCCGGGCTGCTGCGGCCGAGCTCCGCCCAGCACCAGCTGCGCTTTGCCGAAGCAGGCTGGGCGGCGATCTCCACAAGCTCTGGCCAAAGCGTCAGCCTGCAGCTCAGCCATCCCGCCAGTGACCTGGGGGCCGCCCTCAGCCTGCTGGTGGACAGCCCGCTGCAATACGGGCGCGATTACACCATCAATGGCTTTGATCGACTGCCACCAGCACTCACCATCCCTGCTGGCAGCGGCCAGCTGACAGTTGACATCCAGCGCCTCAGTGAGGCGGCCAAAGGCGACCAAGCCCCCGAGATCCGCCTGATCCTGCTCCAGGGCCACAGTGGCATACAGGTGAATGGCGATGCCAACACCTTGACCCAGCGAGCCAACGGAACGGCGGAGGTGGGCCCGACCAGGCTCGGCACGGATCATCCAGACACGACCGATCTGGCGGCTCTTCCCACTCTCTCCATCGTGACGCCCAACAACGGCGTTTTTGCCATCCGGGGAGACCTGGCTGCGTCCCAGCAGCTGTTGCTGGGCTTCGACCCACTCCAGGGACACAGCATCACCGGGGCCGGGCAGCAACAGCTGCAACTGGTCAACGGCACGCTCTATGCCGGCAACGAGGCGATTGCCCAGGTGCTGAGCCCCACGGCCGATGGCAGTGGCTGGCAGCCCCTGGCCTTTGTGGGCGACGCCGTGCTGCGCGGCACCACCAGCGTGGCGGTGACCACCGCGACCAGCCTGAACCTCACCGAAGATGTGCCGTTCACTGCCAGCTTCGCCGAGCTGCTGGGAACGGCCACCGCCAACGTGTTCACCGTTGTGGCCGTGAGCGCCGATGGTCACCTTCACGTTGAGCGGAATGGAAACAGCGCCAACGACAGCCTCACCATCACGCCAAGCACCGACTTCAACGGCTCCAGCAGGCTGCTGATCACGATTCAGGAAGGGCAAAATCTGCGCACGCTGCAGCTGCCGGTCGCGGTGGCAGCCGTGCCGGACGCACCGCGACCGATCGGCACCCTGGCCTTGAGCACCCAAGAAGACACGGCTCTTCGCCTGCCGATCAGCACGCTGACAGCCGCCTTCCTCGACCCGGATCGGTTCGATCTGGTGGAGTTCATTGCACTCAACGACAGCACGGGATCCAGTGATGCAGCCGCGACGGTTGAGCTGGATGCCTCAAGCCAGGAGCTGATCATCACCCCGCCAGCGCATTTCAACGGAGAGCGTGTACTGCAGCTCATCGTGAAGTCTGCTGCAGGCGAATACAGCTTTGCTGTGAAGCTGACCGTGGCGGCCGTGGACGACCTTCCCAGCGGCAACACGCTACCCGTACTGGGCGAGTGGACAACCGCCAGCGCCTTGACAGCCAGCCAGGCATTCGAGCTGCTTGACATCGACGACCCAGCCTTCGAGGTGGATCGCGATGGCATCCGCATCATCACCTATCCATTTGCTGGAGAACTGCTGTGGAAGGAAACCCCTGATTCAGCACCAATCACCCTTCAGCTGGCCGATCAGCGCCTGATCACCATTGCCGAGCTGGATGCCGGACAACTGCTCTATCGGCACGATGGCATCAACATTGATGGCGCCCTGATCAATGACTTCTTCCAGTACGTCATTGTTCAACGAGGCGGCACAGTTGTCAGCGAGCCACAAACCCTGGTGCTGGCTGACCGGGCCAAGGCCGATCTGACGGCACCAGATGAATCACTCGCCTCCTCGAGTGAGCCAGCAGCTGCTGATCAACCGGTCGCCAATCAACCCCAGGCCCCGAGCATCACGGCGTTCAAAGCCAGCCAGGAGCCAAACGGAATCAATTTCAGCTTCAACTTCGATCAGAGATTGCGCGCCGAAGGTGGGCAGATCCGCCTGTACCTCGCGAAGGATCCCGATAGCTGGAACACCAGAGATCGGCTGGCCACTCTGCCACTCACCGATCCTCGCGTTGCCTTCGCAAGCGACGGCCAAAGCCTCACCTTCAGCCTGCCCACGACGGGCAGCCATCTGCTGCAGGACAAAGCGGGTTACCTCATGGTGGACCTGCTCTCGCAGGGCGATGTGCTGCAAACGCAGCAAGGCCTGTCGCTGGTAGGAAATCCAGTCTTCTACGGCACCCCGGTGGATTTCAAGGGACCAGAACTTGACAGCCACTCCTTCCTTACGGGGGGCTCAGCCATGGTGCTGCAGCTCAACTTCTCGGAAGCCGTCTCGGTAGCAGCAGACGCCGAAGTGCAGCTGGAGAACATCCACGCCATCACCGGCGAACGTCGCTTTGTGGCGGCCCTGCCGGTGCGCTCCAGCAACGGCAGTGAACTGATGGTGGACCTTTCCGCCCTGTTGAACAGTCTGCAGCT
>JBILDP010000284.1:0-2625 GCA_044352535.1 Prochlorococcaceae cyanobacterium | reverse complement strand
CCGTGCAGGGTGATGCCGTGCTCGGCGCAATTGGCCTCCAGGGTGGCCAGCATCTCCTCGGCCAGGGGATCGGCGAAGGGCCGCGCCTGGCTGGTGGTGGGCACGATGTGATCCACGGTGGCCACCGTGCGCTCGGGATGGCGCACGCCAAGGCCCAGATCCTTGAGGGCGGCGAAGGCCTGAGGGCTGGTCACCTCATGGATGAGGTGCAGACCGATGAACAGCTGGGTTGCACCGCCCGGCAACTCGGCCACGCGGTGCAAGTCCCAGACCTTGTCGTAGAGGGTGCCGGCGCTCACGGATGCCCCGTTCGACTGACGAACCAGCCTAGAGCTGCACCCCGGGGCCCATTCGCCTCAGATCCGGCTGCGGCACGCCCCAAAACCCTCTCTATGACTGAGTTGTCCCGGACAACATGAGCCGCGGCACCTCCCCGTCCGCGCGAGCGATGCGAATTGCCCAGATTTCCCCGCTCTGCGAGAGCATCCCGCCCCAGCGCTATGGCGGCACCGAACGGGTGGTGCACTACCTCACCGAAGAGCTGGTGCGGCGCGGCCATGCCGTGGTGCTGTTCGCCAGCGGCGATTCCCGCACCAGTGCCGAGCTGTTCCCCTGCGTGCCCAAGGCCCTGCGCCTGGCGGGCTACAAGGGCGACCCCGCCGTGCCGGAACTGATCCAGCTGGACCAGTTGATGGATCAGCTCGATCGCTTCGACGTGCTGCACTTCCACACCGGAGCAAGCCACTACCCCCTGGTGCGGCAGCTGCCGGTGCCCCACCTCAATACCCTGCATGGCCCCCTGACCGCCCCCGACCGCGCCCAGCTGTATCGACGGTTCCACCAGCTGCCCCTGGTCTCGATCTCGGAAGCACAGCGCCAACCCCTGCCCGAGGCCCACTGGCTTGCCACCGTTTACCACGGCCTCCCCCTGGATCTCTATCAACCGGTGAATGAACCCGACGACTACCTGGCCTTCGTGGGACGCATCTCGCCGGAAAAACGCCTCGACCGGGCCATCGCCGTCGCCGGCCAGCTGGGCCTGCCACTGAAAGTGGCCGCGAAGATCGACAGCTGCGATGCCGCCTACTACAACGACCACATCGCGGGCCTGATCGAGGGCAATCCCCTGGTGGAGTTCATCGGCGAGGTCGACGACGCCGGCAAACAAGAGTTACTGGGCAACGCCCTGGCCCTGCTGTTCCCGATCGATTGGGCAGAGCCCTTCGGGCTGGTGATGATCGAAGCCAACGCCTGCGGCACACCCGTGATCGCCTGGCGCAACGGCTCCACGCCTGAAGTGATCCGCCCCGGCCTCAATGGCGTGCTGGTCGACTCGATCGCCGAGGCCGTGGCCGCGGTGCGCCAGCTCGACCGGCTCGATCGCCATGCGGTGCGCCGCGACTTCGAGCAGCGCTTCAGCGTGACCCGCCAGGCGGAGCAGTACGAACAGCTCTACCGCCGCCTGATCGACGCCCACGGCGACCCCGCCGCCCAGGACGGCCACCGCCCCCTGCACCGCCCCTGCCCACCCCGGGACCCCCTGCTCCATGCCGCATGACGTGCTCCCCCCGTTCGTGCTGAAGAACGGGGAAACCTTCGCAATGCTCGATGCCCGAGGCGAGATCCACCCCGACACCCATCCGGAGTCGGGAGTGTTTCACAGGGGCACGCGCCACGTCAGCCGACTGGAATGGCGAATGTGGGGCCGTCCGGGTGCGGTGCTGAGCTCCACCGAACGGGGGGAACTGGGCCTGCAGGTCAGCCATCTCAGCAACGACGAGGAAACCGTGCATCTGGAGCGGAGCACGGTGCTCACGCCGACGGCCTGCCTGCAGCAACTCACCTTCACCAGCTTTGCCCAGACTTCGTTGCAGGTGCCGATCACGCTGCACTTCGACGCCGACTTTCGCGACATCTTCGAGGTGCGGGGTTACCAGCGCCCGGAGCGCGGCCGCACCGTGCGCAGCTGCACCCCCGAGGGCCTGGAGGCGGTGTACCACGGGCTCGACAACAGCGATCGCTTCACGTTGGTGCGGCTGAGCGGCGCCGTGGAGGAAGTGGATGAAGCCTGCCTGCAGGTGAGCCTGCAACTGGAGCCCCGCCGCCCGCGGCGGCTCTGCCTGGTGCTCGACTTCCACCCCGATGGCAACCGCCAGCAACCCACACCGGAGGCGGCGTTTGATGCGGCCATGGAAGCCGCGGTGGAGCGCTTCCGCGAGGCCAGCAGGCTGGCGGCCAGTGTGACCAGCGACAACCCGGCCTTCAATTGCTGGATCGCGCGCTCCACCTCGGATGTGCACCTGCTGTCCAGCCAGCTGGACCATGGCCTCTACCCCTACGCCGGGGTGCCCTGGTTCAGTTGTCCGTTCGGGCGCGATGGCCTGCTCACGGCCCGGCAACTGCTGCTGTTCGAACCCCGGCTGGCCCGTGGCGTGCTGGGTTTTCTGGCGGAGCACCAGGCCCGCCATCGCGACCCCTGCAGCGATGCGGAACCCGGCAAGGTGCTGCATGAAGCCCGGCTGGGGGAGATGGCTGCCTTGGGCGAGGTGCCGTTTGCCCATTACTACGGCAGCGTTGATGCCACGCCGTTGTTTGTGATCCTGGCGGGCGACTACCTGATGCGCA
>JBILDP010000078.1:0-9100 GCA_044352535.1 Prochlorococcaceae cyanobacterium | reverse complement strand
CCTTGGCCGCCTCGGCCCGCTGCTCCGGTGGCAACGTGTGCACCTTGGCCCTCACCCGCTCCAGGGCCCAGCGCAGGTTGATCGCCGTGGGGCGGGTGGCGTTGAGCTGCTCAAACGCCGCGGCCACAGCGGCATCGCTCGGGTCGGCCTGCAGGGCGAGCATCAGCCCATAGGCACCGGTGACACCGATCAACGGTGCACCCCGCACCACCATGGTGGAGATCGCCTCGGCTGCCTCATCGCAGCTGCACAGCGTGCGGGTGGTGAACCGGTGCGGCAGCAGCGTCTGGTCGATCACGCCCACCGCATGGCCATCCGGCTCCAGCCAGATCGTGCGCCAGGGCTTGCCGTCAATGTTCATGGGAACGGGGCGGATCCATTGCCCTGATCATCCCTGGCTGCTGCGCCGCGACCCCGCCGGCCTCCCCATCAGCGGCAGTCAGAAGAGATCGGCTCAGATCGGCCGGTAGCCGAACCAGTCGGGCACCTGGAGCTGGCTGAGCCCTTCGGGGTGGCGCTCGAGCTGCACGTGCCACCGCTCGCTGCCCAGCAGCTCCAGCTGCTCAAGCGCCAGGCAGTCGTCCACGCCCACCAGATCGTCTCTGTGCTGCTGCAACGCACCCCGCAACCACTGGCGCTTGGCCGCCGCCTTGGCCGCCTGGGGCGAGCGAGCCACCACCAGTCCGAAGTGGTGCAGCTCAGCCAGCGAATCGGGACGGTAGGCGCCCAGATTCACAAACCAGAGCCGCTCGGGCCTTGGCGAGGCCGGCTCGCGCCCGAGGCTCACCGCCCAGCCATCCACCGCCCGCACCGCCAGGAAGGCATCCAGATGCAGGCCCTCTCGCCGCCCGAACCACTGCCGGCGCAGCTGCGGAATGGTGTCGTCGATGGTGCGGCCGGCCACGAAGCGCACGTCGTGCGACTCGATATGGCAGCCGGACGCACGGCCGCCCAGCACAGCCATCCACAGCTGGGGAGGCACCGATTGCGAGGGCTCTGGCTGCGAGGGCTGCTGCTGCAGGTGAGACGCGGGCGTGGGCGAGGAGTCCATCCTGGCGAGCAGCTGGCAGTCAGGCAACGGTCAAAATGGCTGGCTGAGAATGGCGCCATGGATCTGTTTGCGCAGCAGTGGGCCACCTACCGGGCGGTGGTGAGTGCCGACCTGATGGAACACCAGGCCGTGGCCAATGCCACCGCCGCAGCACTGGAGGGCTGGTGGGCCCAGCGGCCTGCGGGATCGCCACGTCCGACACTGGCGGATCTGGGCTGCGGCGATCTGGCCCTGCTGGCCCCGCTGCTGCAGCGCCTCCCCCTGCGCTCCTACACGGGACTCGACCTCACCCCCGAAGTTCTGCCCCTGGCCCAGGCGGCCCTGGGCCCCGTGCCCTACCCCACCCGCTGGCAACAGGACGACCTGCTGGCCTGGATCCAGGCCGACGGCCCGCCGATCCACCTGCTCCACTCCGCCTTCGCCATCCATCACCTCAGCGACTCCGAGAAGACCACCTTTCTGAGGGCGGCGCGGCAACGGATCGCCCCAGGCGGGCTGCTGATCTGGGCCGATGTATTCCGCGAGCCGGGCGAGGCGCTGGCCGCCTACCGGGAGCGCTACTGCCAGCGAATCCGCAGCGGCTGGGGTGCCCTGAGCCACAAGCAGCAGGAGCAGGTGATCACCCACCTCAGCAGCTTCGACATCCCCGCCGATCGCACCGCCATCGCCGCCACCGCCGAGGCCGCCGGCTGGCACTGGCACTGGGCCTGGAACGGCCAGCACCACGCTGAAGCCCTGGCGGTGCTGACGCCGATCTGAGCACAGCCAACGCCTCTTCTTAGGCTTCGCCCAATCAATAACAAGCAAACGTGAGCCAGAGTTTCGTGCACTTACGGCAACGTGAACCCCAGTTCTGGAGCCGCAGGCGGGGTTGGCTGGCTGCAGCTGTTGGAGCCCTCCTCCTGATCAGCTGGCTGGCCAGCCCCTTACGCGTGGCCTGGGATGCCATCGATCGAGCTTTTTTTCTACCCACGAACGCATCTCTTGGGCAGATTGATCTCTGGGATGCCCTTTGGGCCATCGGTAACTTTCGCGCTTTCGACCTGGTGGGCGCGGTGACAATGGCCTTGATTTTTATCTGGTCTGGATGTCGTCGTGGGCAACCGGGAGCAATCAATCTCCTGAGTCGCGCCCTAATCGGGGCAGCGCTTGGGCTAACCGCCCAAGCAATCATCCACAAAATGCCTGATTTAAATCGTGAAAGCCCCACATTGACCTACGACAACTCCCAGCGACTCAGCGAACTGACACCCTGGATCAAAACAAAAGACGCCTCAAGAAGCAGCTTTCCAGGAGACCATGGCCTAATTCTCCTAACTCTTACCTTTTACGGATGGCCGTATCTCGTGCGCCAAGCCAGATGGATGGCCGCAATCAGCGTAGTCCTATTCAGCTTTCCCCGCCTAATGAGCGGAGCCCATTGGCTTAGCGATATTTCGGCTGGATCTCTTTCGGCCGGGCTCATAACCATCGGGCTGTTCTATGGCCTGAGCCTCGACGGATTCGCGAATCAAAGAATTCAGCCGCTTTTAGAGCATCTGATCAAAATGATCAGCCCAAGTAGATGGCGATAAAAATCAGGCCATCGCCGATCGAGATGCTGCAGTCGAACCAAACATCGCTGACCAGATCAGCTGTGCTCGCGTAGGAAGGCGATCGTGCCCTGCAGCTCCTCGGCGAAGCGATCGATCTCCTCGGGGGTGGTGGTGAAGCTGAGGCTGGCGCGGGCCGAACCCGGGATGCCGTAGAGGCGGTGCAGGGGCTGGGTGCAGTGGTGGCCGCTGCGGATGCAGATGCCGGCCGAATCCAGCAGGGCGGCGATGTCGTTGGCATGCAGGCCATCCACGGTGAAGGCGGCGAGAGCGCCGCGATCGGGCTGTCGCTCGGGCGTGGGGCCGAGGATCCGCACGCCGTCGATCGCCCGCAGGCGATCGAACAGCTGACGGGTGAGCACCTGCTCCCAGGCGTGGATGCGATCGAGCCCCAGGTGGGTGAGGTAGTCGAGGGCGGCGCCCATGCCGATCGCTTCACCGATCGCCGGCGTGCCCGCCTCAAATTTGTGGGGCAGCTCGGCCCAGCTGCTGTGATCGAGGTACACGTCCTGGATCATTTCGCCGCCGCCCAGGAACGGGGGCATCGCCTCCAGCAGCGCCTCGCGGGCCCACAGGAAGCCCATGCCGGTGGGGCCGCAGAGCTTGTGGGAGCTGCCCACCAGAAAATCGCAACCCAGCTGGGCCACATTCAGCGGCAGGTGAGGCAGGCTCTGGCAGGCATCCACGAGCACCAGGGCGCCAGCGGCATGGGCGAGGGGCACCACCTGCTCGATTGGGTTGAGACAGCCGAGCGTGTTGCTCACCTGCACCAGGCTCACCAGCTTGGTGCGCTCGTTGAGCTTGCTGCGCAGATCCTCCAGGTCGAGCTCGCCCGTCTCGGTGAGCCCGGCATGGCGCAGCACGCAGCCGGTGCGCGCTGCCAGCAGCTGCCAGGGCACCAGATTGGAGTGGTGCTCCATCACCGTGAGCAACACCTCGTCGCCCTCGGCCAGGTTGGCCTCGCCCCAGCTGCGGGCCACGAGGTTGATCGCCTCGCTGGCGTTGCGGGTAAACACAATCTCACGCGGGCTTGCCGCCCCCACGAAGGCCGCCGCCTTGGCCCGGGCCCCCTCAAAGCCCTCGGTGGCCCGCGCGCTCAGCTGGTGGGCGCCCCGGTGCACGTTGGCATTGTCGTGGTCGTAATAGTGCTGGAGGGCTTCCAGCACCTGGCGGGGCTTCTGGCTGGTGGCGGCGTGATCCAGATAGATCAGCGGCTGGCCCAGGCAGGCCGTCTGGGCCAGCAGGGGGAAGTCGGGCCGGGTGAGGGCCGCGAGATTCTCAGGCTCCCCCTGCTGCAGGGCCAACGGCCCATCAGCCTCACCACCCTCGGCTGGGTGTGCCAGGGGTTCCAGGCCAGTAGCAGGGGCAGGATTCGAATTGAGAGCGGGGGTGACAGTCATGGCGATCAGGCCTCCCCGAGCAGGGCCAGCAGCGGCTGGTGGGCTGAGGCTGCGGCCGGCAACTCGCGAAGCACCTCCTCGCAGAACGCCCGCTGCAGCAGCTGGGCTGCCTGGTCGGCGCCGATGCCGCGGCTTTGCAGATAGAAGAGCTCCTCGCTCTGGAGGCGACTCACGGTGGCGCCGTGGGCGCATTTCACGTCGTCGGCCACGATCTCCAGCTCCGGCTTGGTGTCGATGCGGGCGCGATCGGACAGCAACAGGCTGCGGCTGAGCTGGGCGGCATTGGTGCGCTGGGCGGCGCGGGGAACCCGCACGGCGCCGTTGAACACGCTGCGGGCCTGATCGTCAGCCACAGCCTTGTGCAGCTGGTCGAGCTCGCCTTCCGGACCGTCGAAGCGCACCCAGCTATGGGTGTCGGCCTGCTGGGTGTCGCGGCACACCTGCAGGCCGCGCAGACGGGTGAAAGCGGCGCCGTCGCGCTGGAGGATGCGCGGCTCCACGCGGGCCAGGCCCCAGCCGCCAGTCACGGCTGTGTGTTCCAGTCGGCTGGCGGACGCCTGCAGCACAGCCGTGTGCTGCAGCAGACAACTGCCGGGGGTGCCCAGAGCCAGGCTGCCCAGCTTCAGCTCGGCGCCTGAGTCAAGGATCACCTCAGTCACCAGGCTGAGGGCATTCAGGCCGCTGGAGCGGGGCCGCAGCAACAGCTCCAGGCTGGCGCCGGCCTCCAGCACCACCAGCACACGGAAGGCTGCCAGGCCAGGAGTACTCGCGGCATCAAGAGTCAGTTCCAGGGAGCCGGCGGAGCCGCTCACCCGCAGGGCCAGGAGCGATGCGCTCTGCCCGTCCAGGGCACCGGCATTGAGCTGCACCGGCCAGTGGTCGACGCTGACGGTGCCGGCCAGGGCCTGGCCCAGCCAGGGGGCCGCCGCCTCGACGCTGAGCCGTTCCACCCCACACGGGAGGTTCACGGCCGCCAGCGGATCAGCAGCAGCGATCGCCCGGGGCTCGATGGCCGTGAGCGCGGCGAGACTGGTGAAGCGCCAGTCTTCCTGCCGACGCGACGGTAGGGGAGCACCAGCTAAACCCGCCAGCCAGGCCGCGGCAGGACTACTGGGGGCACCGGTCGCAACCGGGGCAGAGGGAGCGACCACCATCAGCCCACCTCCACCGGCGTGCGCTCGGCGCCGAGACGGACCAGTTCCTGGTCCACCCAGTCGTAACCGGTGCGCTCCAGCTCCAGGGCCAGCTCCTTACCGCCGCTGCGCAGGATGCGGCCGGCCGCCATCACGTGCACGTAGTCGGGCGTGATCAGATCCAGCAGGCGCTGGTAGTGGGTGATCAGCAGGGTGGCGTTGTCGGGACTGGCCAGCTGATTCACACCGCCGGCCACGATGCGGAGGGCATCGATGTCGAGGCCGGAATCGGTTTCATCAAGGATCGCCACCAACGGCTCAAGCAGCGCCATCTGCAGAATCTCGTTGCGCTTCTTCTCGCCGCCGCTGAAGCCCTCGTTCACCGAGCGATCGAGGAAAGCCGGATCCATCTGCACCACCGCCAGGCGCTCGCGCACCAGATCTTCAAAAGCGAAGGTGTCGAGTTCCTCCTCGCCCCGCTCCACCCGGCGGGAATTGGTGGCCACCCGTAGGAATTCCAGATTGCTCACCCCGGGAATCTCCACCGGGTATTGAAAACCGAGAAACAGACCGATGCGAGCCCTCTGCTCGGGGTCGAGCTCCAGCAGGTTCTCGCCCTCGTAGAGCACGCTGCCCCCGGTCACGGTGTAAGCAGGATGGCCGGCCAGCACCTTGGAAAGCGTGCTCTTGCCGCTGCCATTGCGGCCCATCACCGCATGGATCTCGCCGGCGCGGATGGTGAGGTTCACCCCCTTGAGGATCGGCTGGTCCTCCACCGCGGCCTGCAGGTCGCGAATCTCAAGCAATACCGGGGCGTCGGAACGGATCACGGTGAGGAAGGTTGGGAAGGGAGGGTGGGAAAGGAAGAAGGAACCAGGTGGAGAGAGGAATCAGCAACGAATCGCAGGGCCGGCCCCCGGTGCTGGGACAGGCGCGATCGGAGAGCTTCAGCCCACCGACCCCTCGAGCTTGAGGGCCAGCAACTTGTCGGCCTCGGCGGCGAATTCCATGGGCAGCTGGTTGAACACATCCCGACAGAAGCCGCTCACCATCATCGAGACGGCCTCTTCGAAGCCGATGCCGCGGCTCTGCAGATAAAAGAGCTGGTCTTGCGAGATGCGGCAGGTACTTGCTTCGTGCTCAATCGCGGCATCCGGCTGCTGGCAGCGGATGTAGGGGTAGGTGTTGGCGGCAGCCTGGTCGCCGATCAGCATCGAGTCGCACTGGCTGTAGTTGCGCGCCCCAACGGCCTTGGGGCCAATCTGCACCAGACCCCGATAGCTGTTGCTGGAATGGCCGGCACTGATGCCCTTGCTCACGATCGTGGAGCGGGTGCGCGGACCCACGTGAATCATCTTGGTGCCGGTATCGGCCTGCTGCCTGTTGTTGGTGAGCGCCACTGAATAGAACTCACCCACGGAATCCGCACCCTGAAGCACGCAGCTGGGATATTTCCAGGTGATCGCCGAACCGGTTTCCACCTGGGTCCAGCTGATCTTGCTGCGATCGCCGCGGCACTGGCCCCGCTTGGTCACGAAGTTGTAGATGCCACCCACACCGTTCTCGTCGCCTGCATACCAGTTCTGAACGGTTGAGTACTTGATCGAGGCATCATCCAGTGCCACCAGCTCCACCACCGCCGCGTGGAGCTGGTTGGTGTCGAACATCGGAGCAGTGCAACCCTCCAGATAGCTCACCGAAGCCCCTTCCTCGGCCACGATCAATGTGCGTTCGAACTGGCCGGTATCACCGGAATTGATGCGGAAGTAGGTAGACAGCTCCATCGGGCACTCAACCCCTTTGGGGATGAACACGAAGGAGCCATCGCTGAACACCGCTGAATTGAGCGCGGCAAAATAGTTGTCGTTGCCAGGCACTACCGTGCCCAGATACCTCTCGATCAGCTCCGGGTGCTCCTTCACCGCCTCGCTAATTGAGCAGAAGATCACGCCGTGTTCGGCCAGCTGCTCTTTAAAGGTAGTGGCGATCGACACACTGTCGAAAACAGCATCCACCGCCACGTTAGAGAGACGTTTCTGCTCACTCAGCGGAATACCAAGCTTGTCGAAAGTTTCCAGCAGCTTTGGATCCACTTCATCGAGACTGGCCTTCTTGGCCTGCTGCTTGGGTGCCGCGTAATAGACGATGTCTTGATAGTCAATCGCGGGGTACCCCAAAGCAGCCCAGTCGGGCGCCTCCATCTGCTGCCACTGGCGAAAGGCTCGCAGCCGGAAGTCCAGCAGGAAGGCCGGCTCCTCTTTCTTGGCCGAGATCAACCGCACCACGTCCTCACTGAGGCCCTTGGCGATCTTCTCGGTTTCGATCTCGGTGACAAAGCCGTATTTGTACGGCTGTGAAACCAGATCCCCAACGGTGGCAGTGGACATGGCAGGCGGGGTGAAGGGGGTGTGCCGGGAACTACTGACCAGCGGTGGCAGCCTTGATCTCCTCCATTGAGATGGTCTGCTTCTCGCCGCGGAAGGGATTGTCTTCAGTGAGGAAGAGCATGCAGTGGCACTCCTTGCGCTCGCGCATGGGCACACACGGGCAGTTCCAGAACGCCTGGGCCACCTCGGCCTCCTTGTCCTCGTAGTGCCGGCAAGGGCACAGGGCACCGCCCAGCTCATCCTTGTGGCGTGCCAGACCCTCCAGCACCACGGCCGTCACGCCGGAGTCACTGCAGAAGTAGGTGCCGGTGCGCTGGGCGTAGGTCTCGGCGAACTTGCGGATCACCTCAAGACTGTCGGCGCTGGGCGCCGCGGACTGGCTGGGGCTGGAAGACGCGCTGGATTCAGACATAACGCGGGGCGGAGACGCGGAGAGCGACGGGCAAGGACAGCACGATCACTGAGCCGGAATTACGAAACCCTCAGGTTTCCTTAATGGCCAGCGTAGGGCAGTTGCCCGGGGGGTTGGGGTCAGGGTCATTGTGCCGTCCAGCCCCCAATCGCCGTTCATACGTGGCATGGTGTGGATGCCCGGTGCAGGCCATGACCTCCAGCCCCAGCCTGAAGACGAGCACTCGAACGAGCCCCCGGGATAGCCGCGCCGCCACGGCCGGAATTTCAGGAACTGCCGCGATGGGCTCCGAGTCCCCAGTCGATGCTGCGGTTGAGCCGCCTGGAGTGTCCACCTCCCTGCCAGCCTCACCAAGGCAAAAGGACGCATCCACCCGCGAAGCCGCGCTCACCGTGCTCCTGCGCCGCGGCGAGGCCACCGCCGCAGATCTGGCAGATCACCTGAAGGTTTCGGTGCAGGCCATGCGACGCCACCTGCGCAGCCTTGAGGAGGAGGGACTGGTGGAGGCGAGCTGCTGCGGCGAGGGCCCAGGACGACCCAGCAACCGCTGGCAGCTCACCACCAAGGGCCAGGGACAGTTTCCTGATGGCAGCGAAGATTTTGCGCTGAGCCTGCTGGAATCCATCGCCGGCAACCTGCCCCCGGGCACCGTTCAGGAACTGCTGGCCCAGCAGGCTCGCGAAAAAGCCGATGTCTACCGCCGTCAGCTCGGCACCGGCTCCCTGCAGCAACGCCTGGAGCATCTGGTGGAGCTGCGGCGTCGCGAGGGCTATGTGGCTGAGTGTTGTGCCGATGGCGATGGCTGGGTGATCAGTGAGTTCCACTGTTCGGTGATGCGCATCGCCGAACAATTTCCGTGCGTCTGCGACCAGGAGCTTCAGCTGCTGCGCCAGACCTTCCCCGATTGCCAGGTGGAGCGCGTGCACTGGCGGCTGGAGGAGGGCCACTCCTGTGGCTTCCGCCTCTCACCCCGCACCGCAGCCTGACCGGTCGACCTGAATCCATCGATCTTCGCGCAGAGATGCCAGCCTTGAGCCGCCAGGATCCGGGCCTGCCCGCTCCGGAAGGACCCCTCAGCCCGGTTGAGCTGGCCGAACTTGAGGCCACCCTGCTGCCAGCCCTGGA
>JBILDP010000283.1:0-2640 GCA_044352535.1 Prochlorococcaceae cyanobacterium | reverse complement strand
CAATCAAGTTGTGGTTCCGGCGTCAATCTCAAGGCTGGTGGCCCAGTTTTCGTGTCGCCGCCTTACCTCTGCTGGTCTGCAGCGTTGGTGTTGTTGATCGTGACGGCTCTGGCGCCCGCGTCAATTATGTCGGCGGGTCGCTCTGATCACTGGAAACCCTTGCAGCAGCTGCTTTCTGCCGGTAGCTCTCGCCTTTGATGCCCACGATGTGGCAGTGGTGCACCAGCCGGTCCACCGCTGCCACGGTCATCGATCCGCTCGGGAAGATCTCGTCCCACTCCCGGAACGGCTGGTTGGAGGTCACCAGCAGGGATTTGCGCTCGTAGCGGTGGCAGATCAGCTCAAACAGCACCGAGGTCTCCAGCTCGCTGCGTTGCACGTAGGAGATGTCGTCGATCACCAGCAGGCTGTAGCGATCCAGCTTCTGGATGAGGGCCGGCAGCTCAAAGCTGGCCTTGGCCTTCTGCAGCAACTGCACCAGGGCCGTGGCCGGGAAGAAGCGGCAGGCCTGGTCCTGCTCGATCATCGCCATCGTGATGGCAATGGCCAGGTGGGTCTTGCCCACGCCGCTGGGGCCAAACAACAGCAGGTTCTCGGCCTGCAGCAGCCAGGTATGGCTGCGGGAGAGCACCTGCAGCTCCTGCCAGTGCTTGGGCTCGAGATGCTGGTGATCAAAACCATCAAGACCCTTCTGCCACGGGAGATGGGCATCCCGCAGCAGGCGTTGGCGGCGCGCGATCTGGCGGTGGTCGACCTCCTGTTCACAGAGGGCGTAGAGGAACTGGCCAGGGCTCCAGCCCTCGGCCTCAGCTTGCTGGGAGAGCGGCTGCCAGTGGCTGCGAAAGCGGGCGAGTTTCAGCTGTTTGAGCAGCAGCGGCAGGGCCGCTTCCACTGCCTGAGAGCGGGGCACCGGGGAGGAGGTGGTCATAGGAGGCCAGCAGGTGTTGGGGGATCACGGGATCAGGCAGGGCGCTGCGGCGAGGCGGCACTCGGAAGCGCTGTTGCAGGAGCGAGAGCGACAGGGCCTGGCGCTGCTGGGCCTGTTGCAGAAAGGCGAGCACCAGCTCAAAGGAGGCCACCCGCACGGCCACGTACAGCGCCTCGACCATCAGCCGCGCGGCAGCATCACGATCACCGCCAGCGAGTAGGTGTTGCCAGAAGTCCCACCAGTGCTGATCAGGGAAGAGGTGACGCTGGTAGCGGCAATGGAGCAGGGCGCGTGGCTTGGCGCGCAGGCCATCGATCAGGTGCTCCAGATCGATGCACCAGGCACGTGGGCCATGGCTGCCGCTGCCATAGGCGCGGGGCAACTGGCAGACCCAGTCGCTGCCCAGATAGACGATCAGCCGGTCATGGTGCAGACGCACCGCGACCTGACGGCCGATCAGGCTCGGCGGCACCGAGTAGACGACCTGCCGCACCTCGATCGTGCTGGTGCTCCGCACCCGCACCGATAGCAGCTCGTAGTCGGCAAAGCGAAAAGCGGGCAGTGGTGCCAACTGTTCAAGCTCCTGCTCGTAGCGCCTCTGCCGCGGGGCGTTGAGGGCGCTGAACACCTCGGCCAGCAGCTCGCTGTACTCGGCGGGTTCCTCGAAATCGCAGCTGCCGCGCAGGATCAGCTTCTGCTCCAGCCGCCGTTTCACATGGCCGTGGGGTGCCTCGACGATGCCGTTCTCATGGGCCACCCCGCGGTTGTTGCGGCTGGCGGAAAGGCCGTAGTGGGCGCAGAGCGCCTGGTAGCGGGGGGTGATGTCGAGGGCGTAGCTGCCGTTCCGGTTGCGGCTGGCAGCCGAGAGCCGATCGGTACGCAGCTCCTGCGGTGCCCCGCCACAGGCGGCCAGGGCGTTCTGCAGCCCTTCTGAGAGTGCGACAAAGCTCTCACCGCCATGGATCACCTGGCCGTAGGCCCAACCGCTCCAGGCCAGGCGGTAGTGGAACAGCAGGTGCGGAAACGGTTCGCCCCGCAGGGTGATCTCCACTCGTTTGACCTTGGTGAAGTCACAGAAGCCGATCTCGCCTGGCTGGTAGGCCAGCGGGAACATCACCTCCGGCGCCGGGCCATGCAACGCCTTCCAGTGCTGCACCCGTCGCTGCAGGGTGCGTTTGAGCGAACTCCAGTTCTGATCAGGCTTTTGCTCCTGCAGATGCTCCAGCAGGGTGGTGGGTGTCAGGGCTGGATGGCGCTCCAGCAGCGGGAGTAGCAGCGGACCCCAGACCTCGGCCAACGGGTCTGGGCGCCGCCGTCCTCGGGGTTTGGCGGCTTTGGGTTGGATGCGGCCGTGATCAATCCGGTGGGCACTGCTCACCGAAATGCCCGCCGCTGCGGCAGCCACCTCCTGGCGGCTGCCGGCTCGTCGTTTGGACATGTACAGCGCAATCTGTTGAGCGGTGAGGGGAGCAGGCATGGCCCGGTGCCCTGCGCATGGCAACCGGATTCAGCAGACCCCCTCCAGAGCGGTCAACCTGTTCGGCGCGACCCCTCAACCAGATTGTCGTCGGACAGGCGGGCCTGAACTTCTGCAGCAAGGCCGCCCAGAACGTGCATGTCGTCACCGCTGATGCGATCGATGGCATGAAGGTGGATCTGCATGTCCGGCGACGATTAGATAGGCGGGACTGCGCAACTACATAGGCGGGTCT
>JBILDP010000282.1:0-2641 GCA_044352535.1 Prochlorococcaceae cyanobacterium | reverse complement strand
CGGCCCTGCCCCTGCCCGAGACCGACCTGTTGATCAACGCCGCTGCCCCCCACCTCCGCCTGCGGCACCAGCAACGCCTGCGCTTCCTCCGCCCCTATGGCGATGGGCACCGCTTTCTCCGCCAGCTCAGCCAGCTGGGCGCAGGCACCAGTCCCAGTCCACCGCTCAGCACGGCTCAGCTTCGCGGCCTGCTGGCCGCCTGGCCCGCCGATGGGCTGGTGAGCTGGGAGGTGCTGATCTTGATTGGCCAGCGTGTGAACCACCAACCATGAACGCAACGATCACCCCCGCCCCTCCGCGTGTGGTGGTGTGCGGCACCGATACCGACGTGGGCAAGACGGTGGTGAGCGCCCTGCTGGTGCAGGGACTGGGTGCCCAGTACTGGAAGCCGGTACAGAGCGGCCTGGAGGGGGGCGGCGACAGCGGCCGGGTGCAGGCGCTGCTGCAGCTGCCAGCGGAGCGGGTGCTGCCGGAGGTGTACCGGCTGCAAACGCCGGCATCGCCCCACTGGGCCGCCGAGCTGGAGGGCCGCGAGCTGGATCCGGCCCAGCTGACGGTGCCGGAGTCCGCCGGTGCCCTGGTGATCGAAACCGCCGGCGGCCTGCTGGTGCCTCTCACCCGGCGGTGGCTCCAGATCGACCAGCTGCAGCGTTGGGGACTGCCGGTGCTGCTAGTGGCACGCAGTGGTCTGGGCACGCTCAACCACACCCTTCTGTCACTTGAGGCGCTGCGAAGCCGCCGGATTGCGGTGCTCGGCCTGGTGCTCAACGGCGAGCCCCACCCCGATAATCCCCGCACGCTGAGCGAGCTGGGAGGAGTGCCGGTGCTCGCGGAGCTGCCACCGCTGGCCACGCTCGATGCAGTCGCTCTGGCGAAGCAATGGCAGGGCACGGGCCTCGCCCATACATTGGCAACAGCTCTCCAGGCGCTGCCATGACCCAGAAGAACTGGCTGATCAGCGGTGCCCTGGTGCTGCTCTGCGGCGGCATCCTGGTGCTGTTCACCGACGTTGAAGTGAAGCTGGTGCGCTGGATCAACTGCGGTCCCCTCAGCACCGAAAGCGAGCGCGACACCAGGATCTGCCGCTGATCCCGCAAGGAAGGCGGCTCCTAGGCCTGCAGTGCACCATGTAGGGGGCAACGACCCGTGAGCACGGCCACGTTCTGTTTGGCATGGGCCAGGGGCCAGCCCTGGCGCAGCTGGTCGTGCAGCATCTCGATCTGGGAGAGACTCCACCCCTCCAGCTCAAGCTGCACCCGGATCACCCGCCACTGGCCCTCGGCGAACAGCTCAGTCGGGCCCCTGGAGTGGCCAGCCTCCTGACGCCGACTGCCGCGCACTGCCAGCTCGTCCGGCCGCAAAAAGCGGTTTGAGCGTGGCGCGTTGGAGTGTGCTCCGGAGTCGTGGGAGTCCATAGCACCCCAATCATGGCAAGGACAACCGAAAGTGCAGTCCTGGAACCAGTCGTGCGAAATGGCGCGACTCAGGGCCCCGCAAGGATGGCGGCCTCGGTATCAGAGCGGCTGAGGCCGTAGGGGAAATGGCGAGCCACCGTGCGCCCCTCCTGGTGCCAGCTCACCCGCAGCTCCTCCACCTCCAGCTCGATCTCGGCACTCCACTGGGGCCGATGCAGATCCCAGAGGCAGAGGCTGCCGGGCTGCTGCACGGCACCAAGGCTGCGCAACCACTCTTCCAGCGCAGGCAGCGGATGGTGATAGAGGGGAGTGCGGGCGCTGGGGAGCTCGCTCATCGGGTCAGGTAGACCCCTCCAGCCTGCCAGCCCGCCCTCACAAGTGCTGGTGGGCGGTGTGCCTCAGCTGGGCGGCCACCAGCTGGGCCATTGCATCAGCTCGGCGCCACGCATCCATGCCAGCCCGAGCCCCAGCACCAGCGACAGCACCAGGGAAACCCCCAGCAGCAACAGCGCCAGCCATTCGCCGCCCGAAAGGGCCCGTCGCACCCCCTCCGGCCTGGGCACAGCCAACGGCGGCCGCACCGCTGGAGCCGTGGTGTCAGGCGGAACTGGCAGCGCCAGAAGGGCGTCGTAACGGCGGCGCTGCTCCGGGTCGCTGAGCACGGTGTAGGCCTCGCGCAGTCGCTGGAAGGCCTGCTCCGCTTCCGCGGCCGGCAGGGTGGTGGTGTCGGGGTGGAAGCGCTTGCTGAGCTGGCGGAAGGCCTGGCGCAGCTCCTGCTCACTGGCCCCAGGTTGGAGATCCAGCAGCGCGTAGTGGCTGGGCGGAGCGAAACCACTGGCCTGGGAGCGGGGCGAGGGGGCGCCGGGCTGGGGGCTGGCCAAGCACAGGGAACCGGAGTGGGGGATCCTAGGAATCCCTCCGCCTGCTCCCGCCGGGATGGCCAGCGTGCATGCCCTCGATGCCCTCTGGGTTGCCCTTGGCTGGCAGCCCAGCTCCTCCCAGCTGGCCCAGCTGGAGGCCCTGCAGGCCGAGCTGCGCAGCTGGAACCAGCGCGTGAACCTCACCCGACTGGTGGAGGGCGACGACTACTGGATCGCCCAGGTGTTCGACAGCCTCTGGCCGCTGGCGCCCTGGCTGGGCAGCGGCGATGCCCTGCGGGTGATCGACATCGGCACAGGTGGCGGCTTTCCCGGCCTGGCGGCGGCGATCGCCCTGCCCGGCGCCCA
>JBILDP010000281.1:0-2642 GCA_044352535.1 Prochlorococcaceae cyanobacterium | reverse complement strand
TGGCCCGATGAGGCCGGATCTGCTGCAGGGGGCCTGGGCGGCGGGCCGCATCGTGCCCCTGGCCACTGCCCAGCAGCGGGCTGAGCTGGCGGTGGCGCTTGGCCCTGGCGATCGCCGCGGGGTTCTGGAGCCCTTGCAGCGCCAGTGGGGCCCCGGGGTGCTGGTGGGGAGCGGCGGCAGCAGTGGCGGGCGGCGTTGGTGCCTGCAGCCCCTCAGCCATCTGCAGGCTTCGGCTGCAGCCACGGGCCGCTGGCTGGAAGGGGTCGAAATCGATCCGGCGGCCTGTCTGCATCTCAACCCCATGCCGCTGCATCACGTGAGCGGCCTGCTGCCGCTGGTGCGGGCGCGCCAGTGGGCCTGCGGTCACCTGCCGATCGCCCCGGTGCTGTTGCGTGATCCTGAAGCCCTGGCGGCGGCGTTGCCCGTGCCTTCAGATCGCCCGACGCTGATCTCCCTGGTGCCCACCCAGCTGCAGCGACTGATGGCCGCGCCCGCCGGCCTGGCCTGGCTGCGGCAGCTGGCGGTGATCTGGGTGGGCGGTGCCCCCCTGCCGCAGGTGGCGGCGGCCCGGGCCCGGGCCGAGGGCCTGCGCCTGGCGCCCTGCTATGGCGCCACCGAAACGGCGGCCATGGTGTGCGCCCTTGCCCCCGAGCGCTTTCTGGCAGGTGCTGCCGGTTGCGGCCTGCAGCTGGCCGATGTGGAGCTGCGCTTCGAGCCCGATACCGGTGCGATTGCGGTGCGCACGGCCCGCCTGAGCCCCGGCTGGCTGGAGCGGGGGGAGCTGCGGCCGTTACCGGGCTGCGAGCCAGGTGCGTCAGGTCGTCAGGGTTGGTGGCGCAGCGGCGATGGTGGCCGTCTCACGCCTGAGGGGCTTTTGGTGCTGGGGCGTCTCGATGGTGCCCTGCACAGCGGCGGCGAAACCGTGTTTCCCGAGGTGCTGGAGGAGCGGCTGTTGGCTGCGGCCCAGGTTGCCGGCCTGCCGTTGGAGGCTGTGCTGTTGCTGCCGGAGGATGATTCCGAGTGGGGCCAGCGGTTGGTGGCCCTGGTGCGGCCAGCTCCGGCACCAACCGGCGCTCAGGAGTCGCTGCTGGCGGCGCTGGCGGCGCTCACGCGCCCTTGGCTGCCGGCGGAGCGCCCCCGCCGCTGGCTGCTCTGTCCGGAGCTGGCGTGTTCAGCCCATGGCAAATGGCAGCGGGGCCATTGGCGGGGTTGGCTGACTTCGCTAGAAGCTGGACGATCCATCACGGGCCCGAATGACCATCCTCAGTGATACGGAGCTGAGCAACAAGAAGCTGGCTGCGGGCCTCACCGGTGTCTTTCTGGGTGCCTTCGGGGTGCACAAATTCATCCTGGGTTACACCAGGCCAGCCGTGATCATGCTGGTGGTGTCGCTGGCGGGTGGGGCGATCACCTGCGGGATTGCCAGTTTTGTGATGGGCGTGATTGGCCTGATTGAGGGCATCATCTACCTCACAAAAACCCCTGAGGAATTCAAGGAGATGTACATCGACGCCCAGAAGGAGTGGTTCTAGTGGTTGGTCCCCACTCGCCCATGGGCCGTCGCGTTCCCCTGCTCGGCCTTGCACTCGCTGCAGTGGTGAGCGTTGGGGCGTTTGCCGCCGTGCCCCACGATGGTTTTCATCCGCTGATGCAGATGGCCTGTCTCCTGCCCCTGCAACTGGCGGCGCTGTTTCTGGTGTTTCGTGCGCCCGTGCCCTGAACTGTTGCCTGGTTTGGGCAGGCCGTCCTGTCTCAGAGTGGCTGGATGCCGCTGTGCAGGCTCGACGCCTCCAGCCAGCGGTTGATCGGATCCGGCAGGGCACAGCGCCGCCGTGTGCCGGCCTCGATCGCCAGGTGCCGTGTGAGGCCGTGGGCCATGGGCTTGCGCTTGGCCGGATCGTTGTCTGCCGGACTGCGGTGAAACCGATAGTGCAGCTCGAAACAACCCGGATCCAGCCGCCTGGGCTCCAGTTCAATCGCCAGGGGATCACCCACCACAAGGGGGGCGAGATAGTCGGCTTGGCAGTGCACGATCGGCAGGGCGATCGCCGGGATCTGTTGGGGTGAAGGAAAGAGTGTGGTCGCGCTGATGCCGAATCGCTCCAGGCTCTCCTCGTAGGCCTCGTGGCACCACCGCAGCAACTGGTGGAAGTGCATCACGCCGGCGGCGTCGGTGTCGCCGAAGCGCACGGTGCGGCAGAGCAGCAGCCAGTTGTTGGGGTGCATGGGCCCAGCTTGCCTGAGGTGATTCAGCCCGGCTTCAGCTGGGTGAGCTCGGGCAGCCTGGCGAGCCACACGGCCATCAGCAGGCCAGCCCCAGCGCCCAGCAACCGGGGCTTGAGCAGGTCTTTGGGCAGAAGCTGGCGCTGGTGCAGGGCCAGACCGCTCCAGAGCACCAGAGCTGCGGCGGCGATCGGGCCGAGCGGGTGGTGCTCAACCGCGCCGCCCAGGTCTCCTCGCAGGGCCAGCTCGGTGGCGCGGGTGAGAAAGCAGGTGGGGCAGGGGACCCCGGTGATGGCCCGCAGTGGGCACGACCAGCCGGGCAGATGGGGATGGCTGCCCTTGAGCCAGAGATAGCCGGTGAGGGTGCCGGGCAGCAGCCAGCCCGCGTGTCTGATGCGGCGGATCAAGCGGGTCAATTG
>JBILDP010000280.1:0-2655 GCA_044352535.1 Prochlorococcaceae cyanobacterium | reverse complement strand
GCGTGAAGCTGCGCTTCGGCCCGAGTCACTGGTTGATGCTGCGCTTCTCCGGCACAGAGCCGCTGCTGCGCCTCTATTGCGAGGCCCCCAGCGCCGAGCGGGTGGCCGAGGTGCTGGCCTGGGCTCGCCGCTACGCCCTGGAGGCCTGATCGCCATGGCCTCCATGCTCGTGATCGCCAGCGGCAATGCCGGCAAGGTGCGCGAATTCGGCCACCTGCTGGCTGCGTTGCACCTGGAGATCCGCCCCCAACCAGAGGGCCTTGAGGTCGAGGAAACGGGCGCCACCTTCGCCGAGAACGCCCGCCTGAAAGCAGCGGCCGTGGCCCGCGCCACCGGCTGCTGGGCCCTGGCCGATGACTCCGGCCTGAGCGTGAGCGCCCTGGGCGGCGCCCCCGGCGTGCACTCGGCCCGCTACGCCACCACCGACGAAGCCCGAATCGGCCGGCTGCTGCGTGAACTGGCAGGAGCAGGCGACCGCTCGGCCCAGTTCACCGCCGCCCTTGCCGTAGCTGATCCCAGCGGCGCGATCCGGCTGGAGGTGGAGGGGATCTGCCCGGGCGTGATCCTGGAGGAGACCCGCGGCAGGGGCGGCTTCGGCTACGACCCGGTGTTCTTCGTGCCGGAGACCGGGCTCACCTACGCCGAGATGGACAAGGAGCTCAAGGGCCGCATCGGCCACCGCGGCAAGGCGTTTGCCCTACTGGCACCGCAGCTGCAGACCCTGCTGAGCCGCTGAAGATCAGGGGCGGGAGGGCACCCAGCTGCCATGCAGGCCATGGGGGATGGCCAGGGGCAGCTCCAGCACCGCCTGCTCGCTGAGGTCGGCGGCGTTGAGGATCACCAGGTCGCTGGCGCAGCGAGCGCCGTTCCACACCAGACACAGCACCCAGCCGCCATCCTCCGCAGCGACACCTGGAGCAGGCACCATCAGCGGCTCGCTCACGAACCCCCGCGGCGCCGCGCTCCACAGCCGCCGCTCGCCGGTGGTGAGATCCAACTTCTCGATCGCCTGCAGGGGGTCGTTGCCGCGCTCGCGCTCGGCCACCGCCATCCAGGCATAGCGGGCTTCCAGCCCCTGGCGCGACGGATTCACGCAGCCGAATTCACAGCAGCGCTGCTCCAACCACTCCTGCCGAACCGCACGCTCCGGCTCACTGCGAGCCCGCTCCAGGTCGATGCGGCAGCGCATCAGCTGGCCCTCGGGGATCGTCTCGAAATCCACCTGGCGGAAATCGGTGTCAGGGCCGATCGAAGGGAAGTCGGAATACACGATCGAATCCACCACCAGCTCCCGGCCTCCTCCCTCGGGGGCCGTGGCCTCGAAGGCATTGAGGTGGTGGAACACGAAGCCCTCCGGCGCCGGCACCTGGATCGGCTGCCCGGCACCGCCGGGGATGGCACCGGGCCGGGGAATCAGCCAGAAGTGGCCGGCCTCGCCGGGCTTGCTGGCCAGGCACTGGGCGGCACCCTTCTGACCCAGCACAAAGGGCAGGGGGTTGAAGGCCACGGCGTTCTGCAGGAACACCGCCCAGTTGGGGGTGATGGCGAAGTCGTGCAGGAAGGCGAAGCCCTTGAAGCTGTCGCGGCGCTCGGCCAGCAGCTGGCCGGCCTTCACGCCGCTGGCGGGGCAGTCGGCCGTGGCGAATTCCATCAGGCGGATGGTGCTCGTGGGGCCGGCCTTCACGCCGAAGGTCACCATGCGGGGCTCGCCGTGGTGGCCCGGATCGAAGCGGGGGTGGGCGCTGAAGGCCTCGCCGGGCTTGAGCAGGCCATCGAGGCGCGAAAGGCCCCGGGTCTCGAGGGTGTCGGGGTCGAGGGCGTGGGGCTCGGCCGCCTCCCACAGGGCCAGCAGCTGATCACCGAGCCGCACCACGTGGGTGTTGGCGATGTTCTTGAGCCGCAGATCAAAGGCGTTGGCCAGCGGCCCGCCGGGCTTCTGGGTACCGAACACGCCGCGATACACAAATCTGCCGGCCTGCTCCTCGGCCTGCCAGCCCTCAGTGCGCACGAAGCGATTGCGCAGCAGCGCCCGCCCGCCTTCAAAGCGCAGGGCCGTGATCATGCCGTCGCCATCGAAGGGGTGGTGCACCCACTGCCCGCCGCGCTCCAGCCGGCCTGGGCCGTTTCGGTAGAGGGTGCCCAGCAGCGCGGGGGGGATCGATCCGCGGGCCGCCTCCAGCGGCACATCGCTGAGCTCTACCCCCACATTGCGGAAGGCGCTGGCCCAGTCAGCCCGGTCATAGGCCTGCAGGCCAGCAGGCCCGGAAGCGGGAGCGATCGTCATGCCATCGGTGCCGGCTCGGCACTGGCGAATTGCGTCGAAAATAGGGAGGCGTAGCGGCCGCCGCGGGCCAGCAGCTCGCTGTGGCGGCCGGATTCCACCACGCGGCCGGCCTCGATCACACAGATCCGATCGGCATTCACCACGGTGGAAAGCCGGTGGGCCACCACCAGGGTGGTGCGGTTCTGCATCAGCCGATCGAGTGCCTCCTGCACCACCTGTTCAGAGGCCGAATCGAGGGCTGAGGTGGCCTCATCGAGAAACAGGATCGGCGCGTTCTTGATCAGGGCGCGAGCGATCGCGATCCGCTGCCGCTGCCCCCCCGAGAGCAATGTGCCGTTCTCGCCGATGAGGGTGTCGTAGCCCTGGGGCAA
>JBILDP010000077.1:0-9201 GCA_044352535.1 Prochlorococcaceae cyanobacterium | reverse complement strand
CATCAGGCCGAAGCCCAGCACCAGGCTCACCGCCGGGCCGGCGGCGGCCACCAGCAGGGCGCCGATGGCGGTGCTGCACTCGCGCTCCACGCTGGCCACACCGCCCAGCAGGAAGAGGGTGATGCTGCGCACCTGCACCCCGTGGGCCAGGGCCACCAGGGAATGCCCAAGCTCGTGCAGCAGCACTGATAGAAACAGCAGCACCGCCGTGACCAGGCCGAGTGCCCAGAGCTCGCCGGCGTTGAGGCTGCTGGCCAGGCTGGCGGTGTAGTCCTGCTGGAAGGCGGCGGTGGCCAGCAGCAGGATCACAAACCAACTGGGGTGGATCCGCAGGGGGATGCCGCGGATCTTGAGCAGCTGCCAGCCCTCTCCCAACTCCAAGCTCCCGCAGCGACTGTGGTGTGAGCCGCCGCTGGCGGCATGCCTCTGGCTCTGATCCTAGAAAGGCCACCGCCCTGGTGCCCGCTCCCATGCCGCCCCTGCTGAAGATCTGCGGCCTCACCAGGCCTGACCAGGCGGCGGCCGTTGCCGGGCTCGGCTGTGATGTGATCGGGGTGATCGGCGTGGCCGGCTCGCCGCGCCACCTGGAACCTGAGCGGCGCCCGGCCCTGTTCGCCGCCGCCCGGGCCGTGAATCCCGCCTGCCAGGGGGTTCTGGTGGTGGCCGATCCCGCCGACGCCATGCTGCCGCTGCTGGACTCGGCCGGTGGCCACCAGGTGCTGCAGCTCCACGGCGGCGAGTCGCCCGAGCGCTGCGCGGAGCTGCGCCAGCGGCTGGATGTGGCGCTGTGGAAGGCCCTGCGCATCCGCTCGCCGCAGGATCTGCAGCAAGCTCTGGCCTATGCCGCCGTGGTGGACGCGCTGCTGCTGGATGCCTACGTGCCCGACCAGCTGGGCGGCACGGGCCAGTCGATCCCGCTCGACTGGCTCTCTGATTTCGCGTCGCCGCTGCCCTGGTGGCTGGCCGGCGGCCTCTGTGCCGAGCGGGTGGGGCCGGTGCTGGCGGCCGTGCAGCCCACGGGTCTGGATGCCTCCAGTGCGGTGGAGCGCTCCCCGGGCGACAAGGATCTGGCCAAGGTGCAGGCCCTCGTGGAGGCGGTGCGGCACTGGCCGTGAGGGCCGGCGGCGGTCAAGATCGACACAGCCCGTGATCCGGGCAGCGTTGGAGCCGAGCGGTTCCGGCCTTGCCCTGATCCCGGCTTCTGTCCTCCATCCCAGCCATGCTCTCTTTCCTGCCCCGTCGCCACGCCCCCGCTCGCTCCACCCCGGCGAGGGTGCTTGCCGGGGTGCTCGCAACTGCGCAGTGGGGCGTGGCCGTTGGTGCCATCGGCTTGATCGGGGTCGCCGGTGGACCGGTGCACAGCCAGGATCTGGTGGGCTGCTCCCTGGTGGACGGCCAGCTGTCCTGTGTGCCGGGGGTGAGTGCCGATCCCCAGGCCCAGATCCGGGCCCTGCGCCAGCAGATTGCCGGCACCCTGGCTGCTGAGAATGCGATGCAGCAGCAGATCGAAGGGCTGCAGCAACTGGTGCTGCTGGGCGAACAGGCGGAGGGATCGCTGCTGGTGGCCAGCCTCGCCGCCAACCTGCCCCAGGACCTGCTGGTGAACCTGCCGCCTAGCGCCTTTCACTGGTATCGGTTGCCGGCGGACGGAGGTAGCTGGGTGCTGATCGAGGGGGCCAGCGGGCCGATGTACCGGTTGCAGGCCGCCGATGTGGGCAGCCAGGTGATGGTGGTGGTGGCCCGTCCCACGGCCCAGGGCAGTGAGCGCCAGGCCAGTGCCGTGGTTGGTCCGGTGAGCCCAGGCCGCTGAGCGGCCCGGGCCAGGGGGGCGCGGATCAGGTGGTGAGCAGGGCTTCCTGCTGCTTCACCAGTTCGAAGAATTCGGCCTTGAGGCTGGGGTCATGGCGGAAATCGCCGCGCACCACCGAGTTGACCATGCTGGTCTGGGGTTCTTTCACGCCGCGCCACTTCATGCAGTAGTGCTGGGCCTTCACCAGAATCGCCAGGCCCTGCGGCTCACACAGGCGCTCGATTTCATCGGCCAGGATCATCACCGCCTCTTCCTGGATGTGGGGGCGTGAGAACACCCAGTCGGCCACACGGGAGAATTTCGAAAGACCGATCACCCGCTCGCCCGGCTTGATGCCGATCCAGCAGTTGCCCAGGATGGGCACCAGGTGGTGGGAACAGGCCGAGCGCACCGAAATCGGGCCCACGGTGTAGATCTCGTCGAGCTTCTTGACGTTGGGGAAGCTGGCGATTTTGGGCTGGTGGTGATAGCGACCTTTGAACACCTCGTGTAGATACATCCGCGCAACGCGTTCCGCGGTCTCCTCGGTGTTGTGATCGTTGTCGATATCGATCACAAGGCTGCGCAGCAGCTCGCGCACCTTGCCGGCCACTTCGATTTCCAGCTGGTCGAGCTCTCCCTCGCGCAGGTACTCGGAAATATTGTCGTTGGCGAGGTAGGGAACCCCAGCCTCATTGAGTCGCTCGCGGATGCGCAGGCTCACCGGCAGGGGGCCGGATTCAGGAGCGCTGCCGGCGGCGAGGCTGGAGGGAAGGGTGGAGGTCATGAAGAGGCTCAGAGCGCGCCGGCAGCCGGCATGAGGGTGAGATCTTCCACCACCTGGGTGGCGGGCTGTTGGGCCAGATACAACAGAGCATCCGCGGCCCGCTCGCGATCAAGCATGGCACGTCGATCAAACGAACTGTCGACGGTTTCGCTATCCCACAGAGGGGTGTTTACCGCACCCAGGGTGAGGGTGCTGACGCGGATGGCGTGGGTCCGTTCCTCGGTGGCCAGGCAGCGGCTGAACGAGGCCAGAGCGGCCTTGCTGACGCAGTAGGCCCCCCAGTCGGGGAAGGCGTTGTGGGCGGCATGGCTGCTCACGTTGATGATCAGGCCGCCGCCGTTGGCACGCATGCGCGGCACCACGCTCCGGCACACCTGAAACACAGCGGTGAGGTTGAGCTGGATCAGTGTCTGCCACTGATCCAGCGCCATGTCCACCAGCGGGCCGGTGTAGGCCATGCCGGCGTTGTTGACCACCACATCGGGGCTGCCGCCCTGGTCGCAGAGTCGGTCGAGTCCGGGGGCGATCGACTCCGGATCGGCCAGATCGAGCGCTTCGCTGATCACCCGGTGACCGCTGGCACGCAGCTCGGTCGCCAGGTCTTCAAGATCGCTGCTGGCACGGGCCAGCAGCATCAGCTCGAAGCCAGCGGCGGCAAAGCGATGGGCTGCCGCGGCGCCGATGCCTCGCGAGGCTCCTGTGATGAGGGCAACGGGCACAACGAAAGACCGGGAAGGGCGCCGAATGGCGAGGTCGGGAACGGACGTCGTCGTTGTTCGAACAGCGACGATCCCAAAGCAGACCTTAAGAGCTGCGCGAGGGATCTGGGGCTCCGGCCTCAAGGAAGCGGCCCATGCGCCTGAACTTGGCGTAGCGCTGCTCCAGCAATTGCTCGCTGCCCAGGGTCTGCAGGTTGGCCAGTTGTTCGAGCAGGGCTGTCTTGAGCGTTTCGGCCGCCTGCAGCGGGGCCCAGTGATTGCCGCCGGAGGGCTCGGGCAGCACCACATCCACGATCCCCAGCTTGAGCAGGTCGGGGCCGGTGATCTTGAGGGCCTCGGCGGCCACCGGGGCCTTGGCGGCATCCCGCCAGAGGATCGAGGCACAGGCCTCAGGGCTGGCCACGGTATACACGCTGTGTTCAAACATCAGCAGCCTGTCGGCCACGCCGATCCCCAGGGCGCCGCCGGAACCGCCCTCGCCGATCACGGTGGCCAGGATCGGCACCCGCAGCCGGAACATCTCACGCAGATTCACGGCGATCGCCTCGCCCTGGCCCTGCTCCTCGGCCAGCACGCCGGCGTAGGCCCCGGGCGTGTCGATGAAACTGATGATCGGCAGGCGGAAGCGATCGGCATGGTCCATCAGCCGCAGTGCCTTGCGGTAGCCGCCGGGCGAGGCCATGCCGAAGTTGCGCGCCACGTTCTCCTTGGTGTCACGGCCTTTCTGGTGGCCGATCAGCACCACGCCCTGGTCGCCGATGCGGCCCACGCCACCCACCAGGGCCTGGTCGTCGGAACCGCGGCGATCGCCGTGCAGCTCAATGAATTCGTCGGTGATCACCTGGATGTAATCCAGGGTGCTGGGCCGCTGGGGATGGCGCGCCACCTGGATCTTCTGGGCCGGGCTGAGCGATTCGAAGATCTCCTGGCGTCGGCGAGTTGCCAGCGTTTCCAGCTGCAGCAGCTGCTGGCTCACATCCACTTCCGAGTCGCGGGCCAGCTGGCGGATCTGTTCGATCTGCTCCTCCAGCTCCACCAGGGGCTTCTCGAACTCGAGCAGGGCGCGGCGTGCCATGGCGGGATCGGCGAAGGAGAAAAAAGGACCTAGGCGGTGGCCAGGGCCGGGGCGGGTGCGGAGGAGCCGGTGGCGTCGCTGAAGGGCTCCAGTTCGAGGGCCCTGAAGCCATGGCGCAGGGAAGCCTCGCCGATGCGATCCATCGCCTCGAGAGTGATGTTGTTGCGTCCCCAGCTGAAATTGGTGTGCAGCTCCTCGAAGTCGAGCAGCATCGCCTCGGCGAAGCAGGCAAACATCTGGCGCTGGGGTTTGGCCATCTCCGCCACTTCCATCATCTGCCAGCCGATGTCTTGCCAGAACTCCACGATGCCGCCCTTGAGCACGTGCACGCCAGGGGCCGCCGCCTTGCTGTCGAGGTTCTTGGGGTAGCCGCCGTCGATCATCAGGCAGGGGTTCTTCAGGCTGGCGGTGTCGATCTCCAGGCTCTGGGGCAGGCTGGCCACCCACACCACCACATCGGCCTCCGGCAGGGCTTGATCGAGGGGCAGGATGCGGCCTTCACCCAGGCTCTGCTGCAGCTCCACCAGCGGCTGGGGCCGGCGGGCCACCAGCAGCAGCTCACCCACGCCGCGGCGCTGCAGCCAGCGGCACACGGCACTGCCGATGTCGCCGGTGGCGCCCACCACGGCCACCTTGGCCGTGGCCAGATCGATGCCCAATGCGGGGGCGTTGGTCTCCACCTGCTGGCAGATCACCCAGGCGGTGTGGGTGTTGCCGGTGGTGAAGCGCTGCCAGTCGAGTTCCACGGCGCTCACCCGCTCCTCGCGCAGCAGGTTCATGTCCTCGAAGATGATCGAGGTGAAGCCACCCAGGGCGGTGATGTCGATGCCGCTCTTCTGGGCCAGCTCCATGGCCTTGAGCACCTTGCGCTTGGCCGTCTTGAACCGGCGCAGCATCTCCGGCACGAACACCGAATCGATATAGGCACCCTCGATCACCTTGCCGGTGCGGCTGGTCACCTTGACCCGCTCCACCAGCTGGGGCGGAGCGGCGCACCACATGTCGAGGTCACCGTCGGCGTACTCGTCGTAGCCCAGCGAGCGGGCCTTGACCCGGGCCTCCTCGAAGCTGGTGGAGTGACCGATCAGGCCGAACATGCGGGCTGGCAGGGGATGTGGCGCACGCTACATCCCTAGCCCACCAGGGCGGCGGCGGCCAGTTTGGCGATCTCCCGGCCGGTGAAGCCGATGTCCATCAGGGCCTCCTGGTAGGAGCTGAGGAAGTCGGCCATCAGGTCTTCCTTGTCCATCAGCAGCACGGCGGCGTCGTCGGCCACCTGGTCGAGCATCTTGCGCACCAGGGGCAGGTTTTCGCGGTTGGCCTGCTCCAGCTCCTCGCGCACGGTCTCGAGGTTGGCCTTCAGCCACTCCTGGCCGTAGTTGAGGTGGGTGTATTCGTCCTTGACGACGCCTTCGGTGATCTTGCGGGCGAAGGGGTCAGCCACCGGGATATAGATGTGGTAAGCGGAGATCGCGAAGGCTTCGATCAGGATGGCCTGGATGAGCAGGCAGGTGGTCACCTTGCCTGCGGCCAGTGCCTTCTGGAAGTTGCCGTGCAGTGGCGCGAAGAATTCCTTGGCAAACGGCATGTCGGCGGTCACGCCGAGATTGTTGGCACAGGCGGTGAAGCCCTTCATGTGCTTGAGCTCCATGCGGGCCAGCTTGCTGAGCTCCTCGGCCTGATCCGGCAGCAGGGTGCCGATAGAGATGTAGTTGTCGTGGGCCTCCTGTTCGCCCTCGATCACGATCGCGTTGATGCGGCTGTAGGCGTCCTTGTAGGTGGCGCTGGTGAAGTCGGGGAGGCCGGTCGCGGCTGTGTCCTCAACAGCAGTGTCCTCAACAGCGGTGTTTTCAACGGCGGTGTCTTCAACAGCAGTGGAGGCAAGGGTCGCCATGGCTACCGCTTCACATCGATCAGATGGGAACGACTGTAACCAGGATCCCGAGACTGTTGGTCTCATCCCCTGCCCGCAGGTCGGCGGATCCTCAGCCCCGGTGGGCGACCGGCGGCCAGTCGCTGTTCAGCAGGGCCTCGAAGCGCTCGCACCAGCCCGCCACCAGCTGCTCGAACAGGACCGCGCCGAGGGCGGCGTCGGCCCCGGCGGCCGAACCCACCACACCCGTGCGGCTGAGCTCGCCGGTGAGCCAGGCGCAGGGGGCCTCCCCCTCCAGGCTCCAGCCGGCCGGGGGGGCAGGGGCCTGCTGGCCGTCGCTGGGGCGCTCCGGTCCAACCTGCTCCGGGGCCAGGTGCAGCATCAGGCTGGTTTCGGCCAGGCCGGCGTGGAGCCCGGTGCTGCGTTCCGGCTCAGGGATCAGGGAGGCGATGCCGCTGGGGCCGCTCCAGAGGAAGCAGGGCAGCACGGCCAGCTGCGGAGCCTGGCTGTGCAGCTGGCGCGCGGCGGTTTGGAGCAGGGCGATCTGGCCGCCGTGGCCGTTGAACAGCACCAGCCGCTGGAAGCCGCAGGCCTCCAGCTGCCGCCCCACCGCCACCAGCTGCTGAATCAGCAGCTCGGCCGGCAGGCTGAGGGTGCCGGGAAAGGTGAGGTGCTCGGGGGAGAAGCCGATGCTCTGGGGCGGCAGGCTCCAGATCGGCAGTGACGCCGGCAGTCGCTCCAGCACCGCCGCCAGCACGCGCTCGGCAAACAGGGCATCGGTGCAGAGGGGCAGATGGGGGCCGTGCTGCTCGAAGGAGCCCCAGGGCCACACCACGGTGCTGCCGCTGCGGCTGGCGGCGGCCTCGAGCTGGGGCCAGCTCAGGGCCGCCAGCTGCCGGCTCGCGGCGGGCGCGTGATCGGGCATCGCGGAGACCGCCAGTGCGGCAAGAACCGATCCCTACAGTGTGAGGCTGTCAGCCCCCCTGGAGATGGCCGGATCCGGCAGCCAACCGCCCGCTTCATCCCCGCGCCCGCTGCCCCCCCGGCCGGCCCCCGCTGCGGCGACCCCGACGCAGCGCAAGCCCCCCCAGGTGCTGATGATCCGCAAGGACGAACCCCGCAGCGACGCGGCGACTGAGGCTGCCGCCACGGACGAGGCCCCTGCCGCGCCCCAGCGCCCGGCGCCTGCCCCGCAGGCTCAACCCGCGGCCGCCCGGGCCGCAGCGCCGGCACGCCCCGCCGCGGCCTCCGCGCCGGCGCCGAACCGCAGCGATGAGGAGCTGTTCGACATGGGGGCCCTGGAGGGGCTCACCATGGCCGACCTGCTCGGCCCGGACCCCAGCCGCCAGAAGCAATCGCGCGGCCAGGGGCAGGGCCAGGGCCAGGCACAGACCAGGCCGGCGGCCCGCAGCGTCGACGACTTCGACTTCGACGAACAGGCCTTCCTGGCGGCGCTGGAGGAGCAGGACTTCGTGGGCACCACCGGCGAGGTGGTGAGCGGCACGGTGGTGGGCCTGGAAAGTGATGGCGTGTATGTGGATATCGGCGGCAAGGCCCCGGGCTTCATGCCGAAGAAGGAGGCCGGCCTGGGCGTGATCACCAACCTCAAGGAGCGCTTCCCCAAGGGGATGCAGCTGGAGGTGCTCGTGACCCGCGAGCAGAACGCCGACGGCATGGTGACCGTGAGTGCCCGCGCCCTGGCTCTCCGCCACAGCTGGGAGAAGGTGCGAGGCCTGGAGAAGGAGGGCAAGGTGGTGCAGGTGAAGATCAACGGCTTCAACCGGGGCGGCGTGACCTGCGATCTGGAGGGCCTGCGCGGTTTCATTCCCCGCTCCCAGCTGCAGGAGGGCGAGAACCACGAGGCCCTGGTGGGCAAGACCCTGGGTGTCACCTTCCTGGAGGTGAATCCCGACACCCGCAAGCTGGTGCTTTCAGAGAAGAGGGCGGCTACCGCGGCCCGCTTCTCCGAGCTGGAGGTGGGTCAGCTGGTGGAGGGGGTGGTGGCCTCGATCAAGCCCTACGGATTCTTCGTGGATCTGGGCGGGGTGAGCGGCCTGCTGCACCAGAGCAGCATCACCGGCGGTCAGCTGCGCGATCTGCGCGAGGCCTTCGGGCCCGGCGAGCGGCTGCGGGCCCTGATCACCGAGCTGGATCCCGGCCGGGGGCGGATCGCCCTCAACACTGCCCTGCTGGAGGGCCAGCCCGGGGAGCTGCTGATCGAGAAGGAGAAGCTGATGGCCGAGGCCGAGGACCGGGCCAACCGGGCGCGCTCGGTGCTGCGGCAGCAGGAGCAGAACGCCGGATGACAACCAGCATCGGCCCCGACTGGGAGCTCGATTACTACTCCAGGCCGATCCTCGAGCCCGATGGCAAGAAGCGCTGGGAACTGCTGATCTGCACCACTCCCGAGGTGGACAGCCAGGGCGAGAGCGATGGCGAGAGCTTCCGTTGGAGCCGCACCTGTCCGGCCAGCAGCGTGAATTCGATCTGGCTGCGCGAAGCGCTGCAGGAGGCCCTGGCCGACGCCGGCCAGCAGGGTCTGGCGCCGCCCCGGCGCCTGCGCTGCTGGCGGGCTTCCATGCGCACGATGGTGCAGCGGGCCGCGGAGGGGCTGGGCCTGGAACTGGTGCCCAGTCGCCGCACGTATGCCCTGGTGAGCTGGCTGCAGCAGCGCGAGCAGGAGGTGTATCCGGAGCAGGAGGGCTACATGGCCGGCCCCCTGGCACCGCCGCCGACACCGATCCGGTCGGTGCCGGTGCCCCTGCCCGAGGCCGCCCGCGGCGACCAGTGGGCCTGGGCCAGCCTGCCGCTCGAAGCCATGCGCGAGGCCAGCGGCTGGGAGTCGAGCTTCCGCTCGCTGGTGCCGATTCCTGCCGGGCTCGACCCGGCGGTGCCGGTGCCAGGCATCCGCCTGTTCAGCCGCAGCCGCGCCCTGGCGATCGCCGGCTGGCTGGCCGG
>JBILDP010000076.1:0-9210 GCA_044352535.1 Prochlorococcaceae cyanobacterium | reverse complement strand
TGGCCGTGGTGCCGCCCCATCGCCTGCCGGAGCTGGAAGCGCAGCTGGGGTTGGTGCCGTTGCCCTATTCCCTCGGGATTCAGGAGGTGATGGCGGTGGTGGGCCACCGCGATGTGATCGCCGATCCCTGCTTCGTGAGGGCCTTCCAGGCCCTGCGCGACGCCCTGCGCCAGTCGCCGCTGGGCCGCTGCAGCAAGGTGAGCTGGCTGCACTGAGCTGGCTGGTGCCAGATCACACCTCCTTCACCACACTGCGTACATCACAACGCCCTCACCACAATGGGTGGCTGAAGTGCGTCGCCTGTGTCGTTGTTTCGGCCTGCGAACCGTCGCCGTCGGCGGCTGGCCATGGTGGCGGCGGCGGCTGTGCTGCTGGCCGGGGGGTTGGGCGTGGTGCACTGGCAGCGCCGCCAGCCCGTGCAAGTGGCGGTTGGCATTGATCTGCCCCTGGTGCCCGGGGCGGCGATTGATCCCACCGATCGCCACACCGCCGACCTCTACCTGGAGGAGAACCCCGGCACGCGCATGCGCCCGGTGAATCACCTCAACGCGCCCGACCCTGCCACGGCCCCACCCAGCATTGCGGCGCTCAGGCGGCAGGGGGTGCGGTTCTTCATCACCACCCAGGCCTCGAGCCATGCGGTGCCGAGTCTCAGTCAGTTCGCCGATGGCGGAGCCCTGGCGATCAACGTGTCGGCCACGAGTGATCAACTCAGCGGTCGCGACGACTTCTTCCTGCGCATCATTCCCGATCTCGCCCAGGAGCAACGCGCCATTGCCAGGCGCCTCGGTGCCATCCCCGGCCGTCGCCTGCTGGTGCTGCAGGACACCGGCAATCGCGCCTACACCGATCCGGCCTTCAGGATCTTCAGCGCAGAACTGGCCCGCGCCGGCCGCTGGCAGGTGGTGCGGCGGGAGCTGGCGCTGGCCAGCTTCTCCCCGCAGCAGCACCGTGGCCTGCTGAGCGGCGACTTCGACGCGCTCTATGTGCTCGGTGGCGGATTCATCCCGGTGATCGGCAACCTCGCCCAGCTGTTTCACACCCTCCACCCCAAGGCCCCGATCCTGCTCACGCCCTGGGCCCGCTCGCCCGCCATCCTGGAGAGCGCCGGGCCCGCCGCAGGCCAGATCCTGCTGAGCAGCACGTTCCCGGCCCGCAACCAGGATCCCCGGGTGGATCGTTATTTCAGGCGTTTTGAACGGCGTTTCGGCTACCAGCCCTATGCGATGGGTATGAGCACCTGGAAGGCCCTGGAGCTGCTCGATCGTGCCCTGGCCAGTGGTGCCAGCACCCCCAGCGCGGTGAGGCGCTACCTGCTCAGCAAGTCTGAGCACCCCACCAGGCTTGGGCCCGTCCGCTTCAACGGTAGTGGTGATGTGCAGGGCACTTATCACTTCTTCAGACCCAGCGCCCAGGCCCTGCCATGACTCGCAAGCGCCCCACCAGCTTCTGGCGCTACAGCCTGAATGTGGAACTGCTGGCGGCAGGTCTGGCGTTTCTGGTGCTGGCCCTCGGTGGCTGGTTCACCCTGCGTGAACTCGAGAAGCGCTACGTGGAGCTGTTTCGGGCCGATGCAGAGAAGATGAACCTCTACCTGCGTGAGCATCTGGCAGCGGGCGTGGATCAGCTGGAGCACCTGGCGTCTCTGCGTCCGGATCAATCCGCCGCTTCGTTGCAGCTGGCTCTGCAACCTTTTTCGGATCTCTATCTGATCGATTCCAGTCAGCAGATTCAACGGGTGCTCAAAGCTGTTCCAGGCAGCAGGGTGTTTCAGGGGTTTTCCTTTTCCCAGAGCAAGATCGGTCCCTACCTGCGGACCGGTGTATTTGACGACCGCGATCCCCCCACCTCCGTGATCACCCGAGGCCTTGAGGATGAGCTGGCGAGCATCTACGTGCAGCGGCCGATCAGCTCCGCCGCCAACGTCTCCAGTGGCCGGTTGTGGCTGCTGGGCCGGCTCAATCTCGGGTACATCCAGGCATTTCTGAAGCAGTTCAGCCGGTTTGCCGGTACGCCTGTGCTGCTGGTGAGTGACGACGGTTTTGTGATGCTCTCCGGCACGGAGATGCCGATCCCGGCGATCGATCTCAACTTTGCCACCGCCACTGGCGGTGTCCTCAGGCCGGTGCGCTTCGGTGGCCGTGAATGGTTGCCGGTGGTGGCGGCTGACAGTGGTCTAGGAGCTCGGGTGGTGACCCTGGTGCCCCTGGGGCTGCTGCGTCAGCAGCAGCAGACCGTGCTCTGGGCCGCCATAGCGGGCCTCGCCTTGATGGCCCTGGTGTTCGTGGTGAAAAACCTCAGCATTCGCCGGCGTCTGTTTCTGCCGGTGAGCCAGTTTGTGCGGCAGCTCAACCACCTGGAGGCCCACTATCGCAAGCCCGGCCTGCAGCGCGAGAGCCTGCTGGATCGACCACTCTCAGGAGGCCCCTCTTTCGCAGGCTCTTCTGCCGCAGGCTCTCCTACCGCAGGCCCGTCTGCCGCAGAGAGCCTGTCCGATCGACTGTTTGCAGCGGAACCTGCCCGTGTTGACCCTTCTCTGGCTGTGCTGCCCTCGGTGATCGACTTTCAGGAGGTGCAGCACATTCGCTCCAGCTTTGATTCGTTGATGGCGGTGATCGCCCAGCGTGATCAGATCCTCCAGCACCAGCTGCGCACGAGTTTGACTGCCTCGGCGATTGCCCATGAAATCAACATCCCCCTGGGCAGCCTGCTGCTGCTCTGTGATCAGGCCAGGCGGGAGCTCGACGCCGAAGTCGGGGAGCTGGATGCGGCGGCGCTGGTGGCCACACTGCACCAGCAATCCCTCGAGCTGAGCCGGGTTGTGGAGCGCATGCGCATGTTGCTGAGAAATGTGCAGACCAGCCTCAGGCCGATTCGCTTGAGTGATGTGGTGATCAGCTCCTGCGCTTACGTGCGGCATCTGTTGCGCGAGCACGAGGTGGAGCTCGCCTGCGAGGGGCTGGATGCGGATGACACGCTCGTGCTGGGCGATGCCGGCCAGCTAAAGGCAGCTGCCACCAACCTGCTGCGCAACGCCATTGAGGCAGTGGCCAGCTGCTCCCCCGGGCAGCGGCGGATCGCGGTGGCCCTTGAGCAAGCTCATCCTGCGGAGAGCGCGTCGCCCCAGGCCGGGACGGTGGCGGTTGTGGTCGCCGACAGCGGCCCCGGTTTCGCGTTCATACCCAGCGACGACACCCTGTTTCAGTCCACCAAGGCCTGCGGCAGCGGCTTGGGGCTGTTTGTGGTGCGCACGGCCATGGCCAACCACAACGGCAGGGTGGCGATCGCCCGCTCGCTCGGCCTCGGTGGGGCTGAAGTGCGGTTGATCTTTCCGGTGTGTGCTCCCACCTCCTAGGGCGGTCTGGCCCGGGTGCCGCGCCATCGCTGGCCGGGCTGGTGACCCTGATCAGCCACCTGATCAGCCACCTGATTCGCCACCTCAACGGCTCCGCCGGTGAACCAACCTGGAGCGATGTGCCCCGCCCTCGTTCATGCCTGCCCCCGCCCAGCCGATCCTGATCCTGGGCGGCTTCCTGATCAGTCCCCACAGCTACGCGCCGATGGTGCAGCGGCTGGAGCAGCTCAGTGGTCAGCCGGTGCGGCTGGTGCCGGTGGGCAAGCCCGAATGGCTGCTCACGGTGTTTGCCTTCGCCTGGGCCCGGATCCTGGATCGGGTGGCGGCCGCTGCGGCGGAGCTGGCCCAGGCCTCGCCCACCGGCCGGATCACCCTGGTGGGCCACAGTTCCGGCGGCATCATGCTGCGGCTGTTTCTTGATCACCAGCCTTTCGAGGGCCGCCGGTTCGATGGCAAGGCCATCGCCGACACGCTGGTGATGCTGGGCAGCCCGCACACGGCGCTCAAGGCCACGGTGCTGCGCGCGATGGTTGCGCAGCGGCTGCCAGGGGCCACCTTCGCCGCCCGGGTGCGCTACGTGTCGGTGGCCGGCGATCTGGATCTGGCCGAGGGCACGCCCACGGCCCGGCGCCTGGCCCCCACCGCTTACCGCAACAGCACCGGTGATCCCCAGGACCGGGGCGACGGGCTGGTGCCGGTGCGCTCTGCGCTGCTGGCGGGCTCCACACCGCTGGTGCTGAAGGGCGTGGCCCACGGCGGTGCCTTTGGCCCGCGCTGGTACGGCACTCCCGATGTCGTGGAGCAGTGGTGGACTGAGTTGTAGATGGTGCTGAGTTGGAGGTGGTGCTCAGGCCGCCACCCGTTCGGGCTCGGCCTGGAATGCCGCTGCCACCTGGTGCTCCGGGGCCACTTCGGGCTCATGGCGATCAGCCGGGCTGAGGCCCGCCGCCACGCTCAGGTGCTGGTCGGGCTGGCCGGTGATCAGCAGGGCCGTGCGCTGGCGGGTGGCGATCTGCCACATCCACTTGCAGAACAGGGCGATGCGGTTTTCGGTGTCGGGGATGAAGGCCAGGTGGGCAATGGCCCAGAGGATCCAGCCCAGCAGGCCGGTCACGTGCCAGCCGCCCAGATCCGCCACCGCATACCAGGGCCCGATCACCGCCATGCTGCCCAGGTCGAGCCAGCGGAAGGGCTCGGAGGTTTCACCGCGGCTGCGGGCGAGGATGTCGCGGGCGACCCATTCGCCCATCTGCACCGCAGGGCCCGCCATTCCCGGCAGTGGGCTGCCGTCGCCGGTGTGGGCGTAGTGGCAGAGGTCGCCCACGGCCCGGATCTCCGGTTGGCCGGGAATCGAGAAGTCGGGCTCCACGATCAGGCGGCCGCCGCGGTCGCAGGCACAGCCGGTGCGCTCGGCCAGCAGCTGGCCCAGCTGGGAGGCGCGCACCCCGGCAGTCCAGCAGATGGTGGCGGCATCGAGCTCCAGATCGCCGGCCTTGCCGGCCAGGCGCACCCGGCCGGGGGCGATGGCATCAACCTTGAAGCCGAGACGCAGTTCCACGCCGGCACGCTCCAGGTAGCCGCCGGCCGCCGCCGACAGGGGCTCGGCCATGGTGGGCAGCACCCGCTCCACCAGGTCCACCAGGATCACGCGGCAGTCGTTCTGGTTGAGCTGCTTGAAGTCGAGCCGCACGGCCCGGTGCATCAGCTCGATCAGGGAACCGGCCAACTCGCAGCCCGCCGGCCCGGCGCCCACCACCACCACGGTCTGTAGAAAGCGGCGCCGCTCCGGATCGGGGCTCTGCTCGGCCTCCTCAAGGGCCATCAGCAGACGGCGTCGGATCTCGTCGGCATGCTCGAGCAGCTTCATCGGCGGCGCCATCGGCCGCCACTCGTCGCGTCCGAAGTAGGAGCTGGCTGAGCCCGTGGCCACCACCAGCTGGTCGTAGCCGTAGCGGCGGTCCTTCAGCACCACCTCGCGGGCGTCTACGTCGATGTCGACCACTTCGCCCAACAGGATCTGGATGTTGGGGGGCTGGCCCACCAACTGGCGCAGGGGCGAGGCCACATCGGCGGCGGACACCAGGCCCGAGGCCACCTGATAGAGCAGGGGCTGAAACAGGTTGAAGTTGCGCTTGTCGATCAGGGTGACGCGCACCTCCTGGCGGGCCAGCTCCTGGCAGATCTTGAGGCCGGCGAAGCCGCCGCCCACCACCACCACGTGGGGCCAGCTGCGCATCACCTCTTCCGGCGGGTCCAGCTCCAGGAAAAAGCGCTCCATCGAGGAGGGGCTGCCGATTGGTTTGAGGAGTTTACGGGTTGGCTGCGCAGCTATTTGGTGATCAATCACACGATCGGGCTCCAGGCCGCGGCCTCCTGGTGGCGCCAACGTGCCTGGCTAGATGACAGCCGAGAGGCTTGCTCTTGTGGCGATTGCGTCTATCTCAAGGCGGTGAATCGTTGAGGCTGGATGTGATTTCGTGGGCGATTTCGCGCGTGGGTTCGTGTGTTATTCCAGATGTCTAGGATTTGATGCGGTTTTGATTGGTCGATGGCGGAACAATCGCCACCTCCCCCGCTCCGGCAGCGCTTGCGGCTGGTTTCGGGGCCTCACCCCCGGCAACCCGTGTGGGCTGCCGGCAGCTATGGGGAGGGTTGGGGCCGATGCTGATGGGGCCGATGCAGGGGGCGGGCATGCGCAGCAGCCGGATGTTTGGCGGGCGGCAGCGCACGCGCAGGCGTCTGCTGGCCGATGTGGACCTGGTGCTCTGGGGGATTCCCTGGGCCCTGATCCTGCTGGCCGGCATCCTGATCGCCAGCACCCAGCGCCAGGCCAGCTACGCCGACTGGTATCAGCACTGGATCACCGCCGTGGTGGGCTTTGGCCTGGCCCTGCTGCTGTCCCGCGTCTCGGTGGAGCGGATCGCTCGCTGGCGCTGGCCGATCTATGGCGCCATGGTGGCGGGCCTGATCGCCGTGCGGGTGGTGGGGGTGAGCGCCCTGGGGGCCCAGAGCTGGATCAACATCGCCGGCTTTCACGTGCAGCCCTCCGAATTCGCCAAGGTGGGGGCGGTGCTGCTGCTGGCGCAGGTGCTGGCCAGGCACCCGGTGGAGCGGCCGGTCGATCTAATCCGCCCCAGTGCCCTGATCGCCCTGCCCTGGCTGCTGGTGCTGGTGGAGCCCGACCTGGGCACCTCGCTGGTGTTCGCCGCCGTGTTGATTGTGATGCTCTATTGGGCTGGCATGCCCGGCGCCTGGGTGGTGCTGATGCTCTCGCCGGTGGTGAGCGCGATCCTGGCTGGGGTGTGGCCCTGGCTGCTGCTCGCCTGGGTGCCGGCGATGGGCTATCTCGCCTGGCGAAGCCTCCCCTGGAAACGCCTGGGGCCAGCGCTGGGGGTGGGCGTGCAGCTGGTGTTTGCCCTCGCCACCCCCTTGCTCTGGAACAACTTCCTGCAGCCCCACCAGCGGGATCGCCTCACCCTGTTCCTCGATCCCAACAAGGACCCGCTCGGTGGGGGTTACCACCTGCTCCAGAGCACGGTGGGCATCGGCTCCGGCCAGATCTGGGGCACGGGCCTGATGCAGGGCGTGCTCACCAAGCTGCGCTTTATCCCGGAGCAGCACACCGACTTCATCTTCAGCGCCCTGGGCGAGGAAACCGGTTTCCTCGGCTCAGTGCTGGTGGTGATTGCCTTCGCGGCCTGGATCTGGCGCCTGCTGCAGATTGCTCGCAACGCCCGCACCGACACCGAATCGCTGGTGGTGGTGGGCCTGGGGGCGATGGTGATGTTCCAGGTGGTGGTGAACATCAACATGACCATCGGCCTGGGGCCGATCACCGGCATTCCCCTGCCGTTCCTCAGCTACGGCCGCTCCGCCATGCTGGTGAACTGGATCGCCATCGGTCTGTGTGCCTCGGTGAGCCATCACTCGCGCCTGCTGAGGCGCTGAGGTGCTGGTCGCTCAGGCGCTCGTTGTTCAGGCGAGGGCCTGGGCGAGCGACACCAGGCCAAAGGCCACGAACAGGCCGCCGCTGAGCCGGTAAAGCAGCCGCTCATCCACCCGGCTGCCGATCCACTTACCTGCTCCCACCGCCAGCCAGGTGACCAGGGCATGGCCGAGCAGGGTGCCGGCAAGCAGGCCGGCGAAGGTGAAGGCCGGAGCCGTGGCCAGAAAGATGGTGGCGAACTGGGTGCGATCGCCCAATTCGGCCACGAACACCAGGGCGAAGGCCTCCCAGATCACCGCCCAGGTGGTGCTGATCGCCCCCTGCCGCTCCGCCTGGTTGATCGCGTTCTCGGCTTCGCGCTCTTCCTCATCGGCTTCATCGGCTCCCATCCCCTGGGCATCGATCAGCAACTTGATCCCGAAGGCCAGAAACAGCAGCGCCGCCAGCCAGGGCACCACGCTGGCGTCGAGCAGCCTGCGCAGGCCGTAGCCCAGGCCCAGCGAGATCAGGGTGACGGCGCTAAGGGCGGCAAAGGAGCCCAGGAACACCCAGCGGCGCGGGTGGCGCACCGCCAGGATCAGGGCCATGAAGAAGGTCTTGTCACCCAGCTCCGCCAGGGTGATGGCCGTGAGGCTGGAGCCGAAGGCTGCCAGGCCGGGATCGCTGGGGAAGGGGGCGGGCATGGACCCAGATTGTCACCGCGGCAGGCCGCTGCGGTGATCTGTGAGAGTGGCCGCATCGCCGAGGTATGGATGGGTCAGGCCGAGGTGCCGATCGTGCTGGCTCTGGCGGCGCTGCTGCTGCTGGCGCTCCTGCTCAGTTCTCGCGTCTGAAGCACGCCACGAGGCGTGAGCGCACGTAAAAAAACCGCCCCGGGGGGCGGCGTGCGTGGTTGGGGCGGACGATCCCGCACCGGCGCTCAACTCACCAGCGGGAGCCGCCGCCGCCACCACCACCGAAGCTGCCGCCACCGCCGCCACCGGTGCGGGGCTCGGCCTTGTTGACGCGGATGTTGCGGCCCATCCACTCCACGTCCTGGAGATCGTTGATGGCCTTGGTTTCGTCGCTGGCATTGGCCATGTCAACGAAGGCGAAACCGCGCTTGCGACCGGTGTCGCGGTCGAGCGGCACGGTGCACTTGCGCACCTCGCCGTATTCACCAAACAGGTGCTGAAGGTCCTCCACCTCGGCATCGAAGGAGAGGTTGCCTACGTAAATGGTCATGAAATGAACTGGAAGCAGATGTATCCGATTCGTCGAAAGCCCTGAAGAAAGTCGCTGGCCTGAGAGAAGAAAGCCGGAGTTGTGAAACCCTTGGAAGCTCGCCGCGCTGGGAAGAAACCCGCTGAAGAGTGATCGTTGAATCGAGTTCACCCTACACCACGGGGGTGGACAATCTGCGGATTGACCGCTGCTGTGCCGTTCTGTTCCTGTCTGCGGGTCAGGGCGTCTGGGGGCAGTGACCCAGATCGCCAGAAAAACCGGTGTCAGCAAAAAGCGCCGCCGTGGCGACGCCTGCTTCTCCCGAAATCGCCCGACAGGAGCTGCGAGCGATTGCCCCCATGCTGCGGGCCGCGGGAGACGAAGCCAGCAATCTCCCGGATCACCAAAGCTTTACGGGAGTTGTGTTGTTTTGACTCGCCAGGTTGCAGCGCATCACCACATCTTGCGGAGTGTGCTGTTTTGGCCAGTCGCTCTGGCATCCCGGCTGCAGCGATCACAGCATGGAGATAGGAAACGCGAGTGGGCGATTTTTCAGCAGCCCTGCTGCACAACTGAGCCGCATGGCTGAGCTGCACTACTGAGCTGCACAACTGAGCTGCATGGCTGACCAGCACAGCTGACCAGCGCAACAGAGCTGCACAACAGAGCTGCACAACAGAGCAGCGCAACCGTTCTGAGCAACCCA
>JBILDP010000279.1:0-2670 GCA_044352535.1 Prochlorococcaceae cyanobacterium | reverse complement strand
AGCGGTCTGGAGCCGGCGTTGCTGGAGTGGGCCTGTCTCTGCTCCAACGCCCATCTGGAGCGTGGCCGCGGCGGCCAGCGCTGGATCGGCGATCCCACCGAGTCGGCGTTGCTGGAGGCGGCCAGCCAGCGCGGTCTCAGCCCCGAAACCCTGCAGCAGCGCTTTCCGAGGCGCCGTGAGCTGCCCTTCGACTCGCGTCGCCGCCGCATGAGTGTCGTGGTGCTGGCCGATGGCGACCAGCTGCTGGCGATCACCAAGGGGGCGCCGGTGGAGGTGATCGATCACTGCGGCGCCGAACTCACTGCCGGTGGGCCGGTGTCGCTCGACGGCGAACGGCGGCGCCGGGTGCTGGAGGCCAACGATGCCCTGGCCCGCCAGGGGTACAGGGTGCTGGCGGTGGCCGAGCGCCGCGGTGATCGGGCCTTGCTGGAGGCCCGGGCCGAGGAGCTGGAGCGGGAGTTGGTGCTGGTGGGCCTGGTGGCCCTCTACGACCCACCGCGGCCGGAGGTGCCCGAGGCGATCCGGCAGTGCCATCAAGCCGGCATCCGGGTCACGATGGTGACCGGTGACTACGGCCTCACCGCCCAGGCGATCGCCCGCCAGATCGGCCTGCTGGAGGAGCCTGGGCAGGCCCAAGGTGCTGCCCGAGATGGCCATGCCGGCCTGGTGGATCCGGTGCGGGTGATCGAGGGCACCCATCTCGACCAGCTCAGCGAGGTGCAGCTGCGCCAGCTGCTCAAGTACCGGCGGCGACTGGTGTTTGCCCGCATGGCGCCGGAGCAGAAGCTGCGGCTGGTGCAGGCCTACCGGGCCCTGGGGGAGGTGGTGGCCGTGACCGGTGATGGCGTCAACGACGCCCCGGCCCTGCGGGCCGCCGATGTGGGGGTGGCGATGGGGCAGATGGGCACCGATGTGGCCCGAGAAGCCGCCGACATCGTGCTGCTCAACGACAACTTCTGCACGATTGTGTCGGCTGTGCGTTTTGGCCGCGGCGTGGTGGCCAACATCGGCAAATTCCTGCCCTATGTGCTGGCCAGCAATGTGGCGGAGATGCTGCCGTTCCTGGCCATGCTCACCCTGGCGATTCCCGCAGCCCTCAATGTGCTGCAGATCCTGGCGGTGGACCTGGGCACCGACCTGCTGCCGGCGCTGGGCCTGGGGGCCGAGCCTCCGGCGGCCGGTGTGATGCATCGGCCGCCGCGCCGCCGCGAACAACCCCTGCTGGATCGGCCCCTGATGCTGCGGGCCTACCTGGTGCTCGGGCTTACCGAGGCGCTGGTGGCCATGGCGGCCTATCTGCTGGCCTGGCGCAGCCAGGGGGTGGGCTGGGCTGAGCTGCGTGGGTGGGCGCCGCTGCTGCTGCACCACCGGGCGCCAGCGGCGGTGGAGCTGCTGCAGCGCCAGGCCTCCAGCCTCTGCTTCGCCGCGATCGTGGCCGGCCAGCTTGGGGCGCTGCTGGCCTGCCGCCAGCTCGGCTGGCGGGGGTGGCATCGCAATCCCCTGCTCTGGAGCGGCGTGGCCGTGGAGATCGGCTTCACGGCCCTGCTGGTGCTCTGGCCGCCGCTGGCAGACACCTTCGCGATGGCGCCCTTCCCCCGGGCCTGGCTGGGGTGGATGGTGCTGCCGCCCCTGCTGGTGCTAGCCGCCGATCGCCTGCATCAGCAGCAGGCCGGCCAGAAACCAGCCGAAGCTGAAAGCGGCTGAGCGCAGGCTCGTGCCGGCCTTGATCTCGGGCACCAGGTCGGAGGCGGCGATGTAGAGGAAGTTGCCGCTGGCGAACAACACCAGCCCTCCCACCGGCAGCGCCTGGGCGATCAGCCAGGCCAGCACCGCTCCCAGGGGAAAGGTGAGGGCGGAGATGAAGTTCCAGCGCAGGGCCGCCTGCGGCTTCCAGCCGCTGTGCAGCAGGATCGCGAAATCGCCGAGTTCCTGCGGCACCTCATGGGCCACGGCGGCGCACCAGGCCGCCACGCCGGCGGCGGGATTCATCAGAAAGGTGCTGGCGATGCCCAGGCCGCCGATGAAGTTGTGCAGGGCGTCGCCCAGCAGGATCAACACAGCCACCGGTTGGCGTGGCCTGGCGCCATCGGCGGCCTCACCGCTGTGGTTGTGGCGGTGGGAATGGTGCCATTGCAGAAATTGCTCCAGGGCCAGAAACACCGTGAAGCCTGCTGCCACGTAGCGGCTGCCATGGCGGGGGGCCATCGCCCCCATCCCCTCCGGCAGCATGTGAAACAGGGCGCCCCCCAACAGAGAGCCCGCCGCCAGCGACACCAGGGGCAGGAGCAGTTGTTGGAGCCGTTTCGGCGGTAACAGCAGGGTGAACGTGCCCACCATGGCCACCAGGCTCATCAGCAGCCCGCCCACCAGAATCCAGATCAGCTCTGCCACCAGGCCCAGGCCTGCTGGTTGATCAGCAGACCGATCAGGGTGAGCACCACCATCAGCAGCACCTGGTCGCTGCGGGAGTCGGGGATGCGGATGTCGGCCACCAAGTGGGCCACGTTGGTGAGCGTGTAGACCACGCTGAACCAGAACTGGCCGGCGCGCCAGGGGGCAGTGGCGCTCCAGCCGCCTGGATCGGCGATGGCGTGGATCGCCACCAGCATCGCCCCCACCGGCAGCAGGAAATAGAACAGCATCGCCAGAAACAGGCGCGGCACCCGGCTG
>JBILDP010000278.1:0-2676 GCA_044352535.1 Prochlorococcaceae cyanobacterium | reverse complement strand
GCGTGCCCTGGCCAGCTCCGGCGAGGTGATCACGGTGGAGCCCGGCCAGCTGATCTTCAGCTCGGGCGAGGTGGGCGACTGCATGTATGGCCTGCTCGAAGGCACGGTGGAGCTGAGCTGGAACGGGGACCAGGGCCACGAGCAGATCAAGGCGGGCGACGTGTTCGGCGCCGGGGCGCTGGTGACCAGCGAACACCGCCGCTACGGCAACGCCCGCGCCCTCACCGCCTGCCGGCTGCTGGTGATGAACCGCGAGAAATTCCTGTTTGCGGTGCAGGAAGCGCCGATGTTTGCGATCGAGCTGCTGGGCTCGATCGACCAGCGCCTGCGCCAGCTCAAGGACTGCACCAAGCTCTGAACCGGCAACTCTGAGCCGGCAGCTCTGAGCCAGCTAGCTCTAGCCGCGCTGGAACAGCAGCCGCTTGATCACGCGCTGGGCGATGTCGCCGTAGCCCATCTCCCCCGAGAGGATCTGGGCAATGCGCCGCGGGGCGGTGGGCCGCTTGATGCCGAGCTGATAGCCCACCTTCGGCACCCGGTAGAACACCTGGGCGATGCGGCGGCCCCAGGCCATCGAGTCGCCCCAGCGCTCGCGCATCCGCGCTGAATAGCCGGCCAGCGCCTGCTCGTCGCCCCGCAGCCAGCGATCGAGGGCGGCGGCGGCCTCGCAGCCGCTGATCAGGGCCGGACGCAACCCCTCGGCCAGGAAGGGATCGCAGAGGGAGGCGGCGTCGCCCACCGCCACGGCACCGGGGCTGTGGATGGGGCTGTGGATGGGATGGTGGCCGCTCCAGATGCGCAGGCGGCTGTGGCGCCGCTCGCCGGCCCGGGGATCGCAGCCGAGGGCGGGCAGCAACTGGCTGAGCACGGCCTCGGCATCCACGGCCTGGCGGCCGATGAAGCTGCCCACGCCGATGCTGGCGCCGCCCTGGCGGGGGAAGGCCCAGCTGAAGCCGTGATGCACGAGGCCGAATTCAAACCAGGCGGTGTGGGGATCGAGCCGGGCACCCTCCAGCTCCACCGACACGGTGCTGGCGAACTGGGGCCGGGCCGGGCCCAGGCCCAGCTGGCCCGCCAGGGCCGACTCGGAGCCGTCGGCGATCACCAGGGCGCGGCCGTGCAGCTCCTCGCGGGGGCCCTGCTGGCCCTGCACCTGCAGGCGCCAGAGCCCGGCGGCATCGCGCTGGGCCGCCTCCACCCGCCAGCCGGGGCGAAACTCGGCGCCGGCGGCGATCGCCTGTTCGGCGAGAAACTGATCGAGCACCGAGCGGCGCACGATCCAGAAGGGGGCGTCGCCGGGCAGCTCGGCGATCACCGGATCCTCCAGGCACCAGCTGAAGCGCACCCGCTCGATCACCGCATCGACCGCGGGAGCCAGATCGAAGGGAAACAGCTGCTGCACGGAAGCGGCCATGCCGCCGCCGCAGGGCTTGGTGCGGGGGAAGGGGCACTGGTCGAGCAGCAGCACCCGGTGCCCAGCCCGGGCCAGGTGGAAGGCGGCGGCCCCACCGGCCGCGCCGGCCCCCACCACAATCACATCGGCCGGCGAGGGGCTCACCCGCAGCTCACACCTTGAGGATGTCGGCTTCCTTCTCGGCCAGGTGCTTCTCGAGCTCGGCGATGAACTTGTCGGTGAGCTTCTGCACCTTGTCTTGCTCGTCGCGGCTCTGGTCTTCCGAGAGCTCGCCCTCCTTCTCCTGCTTCTTCACCTTGTCGATGGCGTCGCGGCGGATGTTGCGCAGCGCCACCTTGCCCTCCTCGGCGTATTTGGCGGCCAGCTTGCAGAGCTCCTTGCGCCGGTCTTCGGTGAGGGGGGGGATGTTGATGCGGATCACCTTGCCGTCGTTGTTGCAGGTGAGGCCGAGATCACTCATGGCGATCGCCTTCTCGATCAGGCCCATGGCGCTCTGGTCGAAGGGCTGGATCTGGATCGTTTGCGAGTCGGGGGTGCTGAGCGAGGCCAGCGACTTCAGCGGGGTGTCGGCGCCGTAGTACTCCACGCTGATCTTGTCGAGCAGGGAGGGGTTGGCACGGCCGGTGCGGATGGTGTTGAAGGTGCGCTGGGTGGCTTCCAGCGACTTGCGCATGCTGGCGTCGAGGTCCATGGCTTGGCTCTGGGGGCTTGGCTCGGGGGTCAGGGATGGATGCGGGTGCCGATCGGCTCGCCGGCCACGGCCCGGCCGATGTTGCCGGGGCCGAACAGATCAAACACCACGATCGGGATGGAGTTGTCCTTGCAGAGGGCGATGGCCGCGCCGTCCATCACCTCCAGCTCGCTGCTGAGCACCTCCAGGAAGGAGAGGCTCTCGAAGCGGCGGGCGTCGGCGTGCTTGTTGGGGTCCTTGTCGTACACGCCGTCCACCTTCGTGGCCTTGAACACCACATCGGCGTTGATCTCGGCAGCGCGCAGGGCGGCAGTGGTGTCGGTGGTGAAGAAGGGGTTGCCGGTGCCGGCGGCGAAGATCACCACCCGGCCTTTCTCCATGTGGCGGATCGCCTTGCGGCGGATGTAGGGCTCGGCCACTTCCTGCATGGAGATCGCGCTCTGTACGCGGGTGGGCACGCCGGCGCGCTCGAGGCCGTCCTGGAGGGTGATGGCGTTCATCACCGTGGCGAGCATGCCCACGTAGTCGGCGGTGGCGCGGTCCATGCCGGCGGCGCTGCCCTTGAGGCCGC
>JBILDP010000277.1:0-2690 GCA_044352535.1 Prochlorococcaceae cyanobacterium | reverse complement strand
GCCGCCTCCCGCGATCCGATCAGGGCAACGATTCCGCACATCGGCGTTCAGGCATGAAAAAAGCCCGACCAGGGGCCGGGCCTGAGCTTATGGGAGCTGGCTCAGTACGCCAGGCCCATCGAGCGGGTGGTCTCGTCGCCGAGGTACACGCGGATGCTGAGGAAGTCGGTGGGGCAGGCGGTTTCACAGCGCTTGCAGCCCACGCAGTCTTCGGTGCGGGGGGAGGAAGCGATCTGGCCGGCCTTGCAGCCATCCCAGGGCACCATCTCGAGCACATCGAGAGGGCAGGCCCGCACACACTGGGTGCAGCCGATGCAGGTGTCGTAGATCTTGACGGCGTGAGACATGGGCCTGGGCCGGAAACCAAACGGCGTGGCGCCCAACGTACCCAAAGTGGCCGGAGGCAACGGCGACCACCGCCCAGCCCGTCACCCTTGTTCATACGTGAGGGGACCCGGGCCAGGGCGACCCGTAAAGTGCGGCAACTCACCAAGCGGCCATGTCCCAGGAAGCGATCTACGAGAAAGTGCGCTCGATCGTTGCCGAGCAACTCAGCGTTGACGCTGGCGATGTGAAGCCCGAATCCAACTTCCAGACCGACCTGGGCGCCGACTCCCTCGACACCGTGGAGCTGGTGATGGCTCTGGAAGAGGCCTTCGACATCGAGATTCCCGACGAGGCCGCTGAGGGCATCGCCACCGTGGGCGACGCCGTTAAGTACATCCAAGACAAGCAGGCCTGAGCCGCTCCATGGTCCAGGGTCTCCGCCGCGTCGTTGTCACGGGTCTCGGCGCTGTCACTCCGATCGGCAACGACGTTCCCAGTTATTGGGAAGGGTTGAGCACCGGCCGCAACGGCGTGGCGGGGATCACCTTGTTTGATCCCGCGCGCCATGCCTGTCGCTTCGCCGCCGAGGTAAAGGATTTCGATCCTTCCGGCTGGCTGGAGCCCAAGGAGGCGAAGCGCTGGGATCGCTTCTGTCAGTTCGGCGTGGTGGCGGCCAAGCAGGCCGTGGCCCATGCCGGCCTCAGCATTGATGCGAGCAATCAGCACCGCGTGGGCGTGGCGATCGGCTCGGGCGTGGGCGGCCTGCTGATGATGGAAACCCAGGCCCACGTGCTCAAAGACCGCGGCCCGGATCGGGTGAGCCCGTTCTGCGTGCCGATGATGATCCCCAACATGGCCACCGGGCTGGCGGCGATCGCCCTCGGTGCCAAGGGTCCGAGCACGGCCGTGGCCACCGCCTGCGCGGCCGGCTCCAACGCCATCGGCGATGCCTTCCGGATCATCCAGCTGGGCCAGGCCGACGTAATGGTGGCCGGCGGCGCCGAGTCGGCGATCACACCCCTGGGGGTGGCCGGCTTCGCCAGCGCCAAGGCCCTCTCCTTCCGCAACGACGACCCCGCCACCGCCAGCCGGCCGTTTGACGCCGAGCGCAACGGCTTCGTGATCGGCGAGGGCGCCGGCGTGCTGGTGCTCGAGAGCCTGGAGCACGCCCAGGCCCGCGGCGCCACGATCCTGGCCGAAGTGGTGGGCTACGGCATGACCTGCGACGCCCACCACATCACCGCCCCTTCACCCGGCGGCGTGGGCGGCGCCGAGGCGATGCGCCTGGCCCTGCGCGACGGCGGCCTGGAGGCCACCGACGTGGACTACGTGAACGCCCACGGCACCAGCACCCAGGCCAACGACAGCAACGAAACCGCGGCGATCAAGGCCGCCCTGGGTGAGCACGCCCAGCGGATTCCGGTGAGCTCCACCAAGTCGATGACCGGGCACCTGCTCGGCGGCAGCGGCGGCATCGAGGCCGTGGCCGCGGTGCTGGCCATTGGCCATAACCTGGTGCCCCCCACGATCAACTATCAGAACCCCGATCCCGCCTGTGACCTCGACGTGGTGCCCAACCAGGCCCGCGAGCTGCCGGTGAACGTGGTGCTCTCCAACTCATTCGGATTCGGCGGTCACAACGTATGTCTTGCTTTCCGCCGCCTCAGCGGCTGACGGCCTGACCAGGCCTCACCCATCCCTGTCTCCCTCACACCTCCCCTCGCCCCCAGTCGCCATGGTTGCCGCCCCCAGCTCCCCCGCCGCCACCAGCAGCGTGGAGAACCTCTGCATCAACAGCATCCGCTTCCTGGCGGTGGATGCGATCAACAAGAGCAATTCCGGCCACCCGGGCCTGCCGATGGGCTGCGCGCCGATGGCCTACGCGCTCTGGGATCGGGCGCTGAAGCACAACCCCAAGAACCCCAAGTGGTTCAACCGCGACCGCTTCGTGCTGTCGGCCGGCCACGGCTGCATGCTGCTGTATGCGCTGCTGCACCTGAGCGGCTACGACTCGGTCACCATCGAGGACATCAAGCAGTTCCGCCAGTGGGGCTCCAAGACCCCCGGTCACCCCGAAACCTTCGAGACCCCGGGCGTGGAGGTCACCACCGGCCCGCTGGGTCAGGGGATTGCCAACGCCGTGGGTCTGGCGATGGCCGAGGCGCACCTGGCGGCCAAGTTCAACAAGGCCGATTGCGCGGTTGTTGATCACTACACCTACGTGATCATGGGCGATGGCTGCCACCAGGAGGGCGTGAGCGGCGAAGCGGCTTCGCTGGCCGGCCACCTGGGCCTGGGCAAGCTGATCGCCCTCTACGACGACAACCACATCACCATCGACGGCAACACCAATGTGTCGTTCA
>JBILDP010000276.1:0-2691 GCA_044352535.1 Prochlorococcaceae cyanobacterium | reverse complement strand
GACCGCGAAAAGCTCCAGGAGCGCATCGCCAAGCTGGCCGGCGGCGTGGCCGTGATCAAGGTGGGCGCCCCCACCGAAACCGAGCTCAAGAACCGCAAGCTGCGCATCGAGGACGCCCTCAACGCCACCCGCGCCGCCGTGGAGGAAGGCATCGTGGCCGGTGGCGGCACCACCCTGCTGCAACTGGGCGAGGAGCTGGCCGGCCTGGCCGCATCCTGCGCGGGCGATGAGCGCACCGGGGTCACGATCGTGCAGCGGGCCCTGGCTGAGCCGGTGCGTCAGATCGCCGCCAACGCCGGCGCCGACGCAGCCGTGGTGGCAGCCGAGATCCTGCGCCAGGGCAAGGGCTTCAACGCACTCACCGGCAACTACGAAGACCTGCTCGCGGCCGGCATCCTCGATGCCGCCAAGGTGACCCGTCTGGCCCTCCAGGATGCGGTGTCGATCGCCGCTCTGTTGATCACCACCGAGGCCGTGATCGCCGACAAGCCGGAACCTCCCGCACCGGCGGCCCCCGGCGGCGACATGGGTGGCATGGGCGGAATGGGTGGCATGGGCGGCATGGGCATGCCCGGCATGATGTGATGGTGCCTGCCAGGCCCGGGGCTCACAGCGATCGCACCAACCTGGCGTGGATGCGGCAGACGCTGAGAGCCTCCCTGGGCGGGTTGGCACAGAGCCGGCCCAGCTCGCGGTTGAGGGCCTGCAGCTGATTGAGGTGAAAGCTGCTCATGGGCATGCCGAGCAGCACGGCGCTCATCAGCGCCAGTCCGGTGCGGTGCATGCTGAGCCTCCCCGAAGCCACGCTCCCTCAGTGTGAGAACAACCTGAGACGCGAGCCGCGGTGTTCCGGAAATGTTCAGGTTGGCCCGTCTTCAGTCAGGCGCTCCCGTCAAGCGCTCTGCGATAGGCGGCCACCTGCAGGTCGATGCCGGTGATCGCTGTGCCCACCACCACCGCTGCGGCACCCAGATCCAGAGCGCGTTTGGCCTGCTCCGGCGAAGCCACCCCCCCCTCACAGATCAGTGCGGTGGTGGCCGGCAGCTCACGGTGCAGCTGCTCCAGCAGCTCCCAGCCCGGGGGCTTCAAGCTGGCGGTGGCCTCGGTGTATCCGTAGAGCGTGGTGCCCACCCAGCGGCAGCCCAGCTCCGCCGCCCGCAGGCCATTGGCCAGCGAATCCACGTCGGCCATCAGCTCTGCCCCCAGCTCAGCCCGGGCCCGGACGACCAGCTGGGCCAGGTCGGCACCGCCGGGGCGGGGCCGCTCGGTGGCATCAAGGGCCACCACATCGGCGCCGGCGGCCCACACCGCCCGGATCTCATCCCAGCCAGGGGTGATGTACACGGAGCTGCCGGGGGTGGTGCGCTTCCACAGCCCCACGATCAGGGCGTCGGGGCAACGGCGGCGCACCGCTCCGATGTGTTCGGGACTCTCCAGCCGCACGCCGGTGGCGCCATTGCGCAGGCTGGCCTCGGCCATCGCGGCGATCACCGAGGGGTCGCGCAGGGGGGAGCCTTCGGGCGCCTGCACCGAAACGATCAGGCCGCTGGGCCGGGGAAGGTTGGCAGTCTGAGGCTCGTGGACCACGAGGGTGTGAACGAACGGCGTGTGAACGGATGGGAGTGGGGCTGCCAGGCCTGGTGGGACCCTCAGCTGGCCTGGGGAACCTTGCCGGTTTCAGGCAGCGGTTTCCTCAGGCAGCGGTTTCTTCAGGCAACCATGACCGCAGGGCGGCCAGGGCCGCGGGAGTCGGAGCCGGAGACACGGGCCGCTCCCTCAGCTGAAGCGGCACCAGCCGTCGCGATGGGCCGGCCACGGCAGCCGAGGGGAGCAACTCAGGAGCCACAACCGGAGCCGCCCCAGCCGCACGGGTCTCGGCCGGCAAGGCAGCCCCGAACACCACACCCCGCAACCAGGCCACCGCTTCAGGGCCCTGCAGCTGGGCCAGAGAACCGGCCAGCAATTCCTCCAGGGCGGCCACGCCACGGCGGTGCACCAGTTGGTCGGCCAGCCGCAGGGCCGCAGGGGTCTCGCGCTCCGCCACCGCGGCCTGCAGAAGGGCGTCGAGGTTGGCGCGTGGGGGGGTTTGCATCAACTCAGCTTGCGATCGAGCAGGGGGCGGATCAGCAGGAACAGGCCAGTGGCGAGCACGGCCAGCACCGCCAGACAGGTGGCGGCGTTGAGCTGGCCATAGGGGGCCTCCAGCACCACGGCGGTGAGGGAGAACTGGCCGGCGTAGGCGCTGCGGATCGGCTCAATCGCGAAGGTAAGGGGATTCAGGGCTGCCAGCCAGCCCAGCCAGCCCGGCATGAAGGAAATCGGTGCGAGGGCCGTGCTGGCAAACAGCAGCGGCAGGTTGGCCACGAAGATCACGGCGATCAGCTCGATGTGACCGGGCAGGGCGAAGGCCAGTCCGAGGCTCAGGGCCGTCACGGCGAACACCAGCAGCAGCAGGGTGAACAGCACCAGCAGCAGGCCGATGCCACCGGGCCAGCCGTAGCCCAGGCCCCAGGCGCACACCATGATCGCCAGGCTCTGCACCAGGCTGAGCACGGTGATGTAGAGCACGGAAGCCAGCACGATCGAGCTGCGCGAGCGCAGCGGCGCCACCAGCAGCCGGTCGAGGAAGCCGAATTCCCGGTCAAACATCACCGGCAGGCCGGCGTTGAGGGCACCGCTGAAGGCCGTGAA
>JBILDP010000275.1:0-2695 GCA_044352535.1 Prochlorococcaceae cyanobacterium | reverse complement strand
TGCCTGCGCCGCTGCCGGCGCCACTGCCGGCACCCTGGCGCTGCAGCCACTCATCGATTAATTGCGCCTCTTCGGCGGGATCGAGGGGGATGGCCGCCAGCAGCTGGTCGACCAGCCAGGCGCGGGCCAGAGCCGGGGCCAGCCCCTGCTGGCGCACCAGCCGGTTGACCTCGCTGAGGGTGAGCCAGGGGTGGCCGGCGCCCAGCTCCACCACCGGCTGCTCGGGGAGGCCGGAGAGGGGTTCGGGCAGCTGGCGGCGGGGGGCGGGCTGGCTCATGGGGTGGCTCATGGGCGTTGCACGGGCAGGTGCAGGCGCTCGAGGGCGGCGGCCATCAGCGCCAGGCCGCGCTCGCGGCTCCAGGTGGCGCGGGCGTAGCGGTGGGCGGCGGCGCTGCAGGCGTGCCAGGCCTCGGCATCGCCGTTGAGGTGCTCGATCGCCGCCAGCCACTCGGCCGGCTCGCGGGCGATCCACACCTCCTGGCCGTGGCGCAGGCCAGTGGCCTCGGCGGCCAGGGGGCTGAGCACCTGGGGGATGCCGTGGGCGGCGGCGGCGGCCACCTTGCCCTTGAGGCCGGCGCCGCTGCGCAGCGGCGCCACAAACAGGCGGTGGCGGGCATACACCGTGGCCGGATCGGCCACCCAGCCCTCCAGCACCACCCCCTCCACAGCCCCCCAGCTGGCGCCGAGCTCCGCCGGCATGCCGCTGCCATAGAGATGGAGCCGCAGCTCGGGGTTGCGCCGCCGCAGCTCGGGCCACACCTCGGCGAGGAAGCCCTCCACCGCCTCGCGGTTGGGGGGATGGCCGTAGCTGCCGAGGAAGGCCAGGCCGCTGCGGCCCTGCAGCGGCGCCGGCTGTTCCGGGCCCGCCACCACCCAGGGGCAGGTGGCGGTGGGGGCGGCGCCGAGGGTTTCGGCCTCGATCACCGCCTGCTCCACATCGGAGTAGCTGAAGGTGAGGTGCACCTGGCGGATCACCGCCAGCTCCTGGCGCTGCACCTCGCGCACCTCCGCCAGGGCCTGCTCGGCGGCCTCGCCTGCGAGGGCCTGGGCGCGGGCGGCGCGCAGCTGGCGCAGGTGGTGCAGGTCGGCGTTGCAGAAGAGGAGGCGGGCCTGGGGGGCGTGGCGGGCGATCAGGGGCAGGGCCTGCTGGGCCACCGTGTAGCGGGTGATGTAGATGAGCTCGAATTCGGCGCCGCGCTCGCGCAGCAGCTGCTCGAGCGAGAGCACGAAGGGGGCGTGCAGCACCTCGATGCCGCGGCGCTGCAGCTCCTCGGTGTAGGCACCCAGCCAGGCGAGGTTGGCGGGCAGGAAGCTCACCTTCCAGCCCAGGGCCTGCACCAGCTCCATCTCCACCAGGGCGGCGTGGCTGCCGGCGTCGCGGTTGGGGCGGGGGGTGTCGTGGTCGAGGAAGAGGGCGCGGCCCACGATGCCGCGGTCTTTGATGCGCTCGGCGTCGGCCAGGTTGGGCTGGTCGGGGCCGGTGAAGGCGCCGGCCCACTTGCGCTGAAACAGGGGGGCGTTGATCTCCTGGTAGCGCTTGAGGCCCTGGGCGGCGGCGGTGTCGCTGCCGTTGCTCACGCCCTCGTGGTGGATCACCCGGGCCAGGGGGGCGTAGCGCACGCTGAAGCCGGCCTGGCGCACCTTGAAGGCCAGGTCGGTGTCTTCGTAGTAGGCGGGGGAGAACTCGGGGCTGAAGCCGCCCACCTGGCGCCAGAGCTCGGCGGGGATGGCCAGGGCGGCGCCGCTGGCGTAGTCGATCTGGCGGGCGTAGGCGTAGCGGGGGTCGTAGGGGTTGCCGCCGCGGCCGTAGTTCCAGGGTTCGCCGTTGCCCCACACGATGCCGCCGGCCTCCTGCAGGCGACCGTCGGGCAACAGCAGCTGGGCGCCCACCAGGCCGGTGCCGGGCCAGCGCTGGAAGGGATCGAGAAGCTCCTCGAGCCAGCGGGCGCAGGGCTCGGTGTCGTTGTTGAGCAGCACGATCACCTCGCCGCGGGCGGCGGCGGCGCCGCTGCAGCAGGCCTGGTTGAAGCCGCGGGCGAAGTCGTGGCGCACCAGCCGCACGCCCGGGGCCTCGGCCTCCAGCCAGGCGGCGGTGGCGTCGGTGGAGCCGTCGTCGACCACGATCAGCTCGTAGGGCACGGCGGTGGGGGCGTAGGCGATCGCCGCCAGGCAGCGGCGGGTGCTGGCGTATTGGCCGTGCACCGGGATCACGATCGACACCCGCGGCTGCTCACTCACCGGCAGCTGCAGGGGCGGCCGGGGCACGGGGGCGCCATCGGGGCCGGGTTCGCAGCCCTCGGGCAGGGGGCTGCCCTCGCCGTCGCGGCGCAGGGGCTGGCTGAGCAGCCGCTGCCACAGCGGCAGCTGGGCGGGCAGGGGCTGGCCGCCGCGGTCGGCCTGCTCCAGCCAGAGCAGCAGGCTGCGCTGGCGCTCGCGGGCCAGGGGGGAAAGGTGATCGGGGAAGGGGGCCTGGCCGTGCTGGAGCAGGGCGGCCCAGGGGGTGAGCTGGAAGGGCACCAGCTCGAGCCGCTCGTGGATCGGCTCGCCGGCTTCGCTCTCCAGCTGCAGGTGGTGCACGGCGCCGTCGCAGCAGGCGGCGGGCAGCTCCAGCTGGAAGGGCCACTCGCCGGCGGGCAGGGGATCGGGGGGCAGCACCGGCAGGGCGGTGGCCCCGCCATCGATGCGCAGCTGCAGG
>JBILDP010000274.1:0-2701 GCA_044352535.1 Prochlorococcaceae cyanobacterium | reverse complement strand
GCGGCCGGCGCTGTTGGCTCGGCGCCACGCTTGAGCCCGGTGATCAGGCCTGCGCCACCGCTCTGGCCGAGCTGCGCGGCTGGGGAGCGTCACCGGCCGAGGCTGCAGCGGCCCCAGAACTGGATTGGCTGACCAACGCCCAAGTGGTGCGCCACTGGCAAGGGCTGCGCTGCCGCCCCGTGGGCCGGCCTGCGCCGATCCTGGAGCAACTGGAGCCAGGGCTGCTCGTGGTGAGCGGTCACTATCGCAATGGCGTGCTCCTGGCCCCGGCCAGCGCGGAATGGGCCTGCGCACAGATCCAGGCAGGCCATTAACCAACCCCTAACCTGCGGCCAACACCGCCAACCTGATGGCTGCCCTTCCCACCTGCTCTGCGCGGCTCGTCTTCGCCGCCGCTGGTCTGACAGCCACCGCTGCCCTGGTGGCCTGCGGTGCGCCGACTGCCTCCCTGCAGGGGGCGGGCGCCAGCTTCCCGGCCAGCATCTACCAGCGCTGGTTCGCCGACCTGGCCAGCAAGGAGAACATCCGGGTCAATTACCAGTCGGTGGGCTCCGGCGCCGGCGTGCGCCAGTTCGAGGCGGGCACGGTGGATTTCGCGGCCAGCGACCGGCCGCTCGACGCCAACGAAGCGGCAGCCATCCAGCGCGGCGTGGTGCAGCTGCCGCTCACAGCCGGGGCCATTGCCGTGGCCTACAACCTGCCCGGCTGCGAGCTCAAGCTCACCCAGGCCCAGCTGGTGCAGATCTTCGAAGGCAAGATCACCAATTTCAAGGACGTTGGCTGCACTGATCAACCCATCCAGGTGGTGGTCCGCTCCGACGGCTCGGGAACCACTTACAACTTCACCAATTCGCTGGCAGCCTTCAGCTCCAGCTGGAAAAACGGGCCTGGGATCGGTAAATCGGTGAACTGGCCCACGGGCCTGGGTGCCAAGGGCAACGAGGGCGTGGCCGCCAGCCTGCTGCAGACCAAGGGGAGCCTGGGCTACGTGGAGACGGCCTATGTGCGCGGTGCCCTCCAGGCAGCCGCACTGCAAAATCGAGCAGGGGCGTTTTTGAAACCCGATGCCACCAGCGCCAGCGCGGCACTGGCCACCATCGACCTGGGCAACGACCTCACGGGAAGCGATCCCAACCCTGCCACCGGCTACCCGATCGTGACCTTCACCTGGGTGCTGCTCTACAAGAACGGCAACGGTGGCAAGCAAGCCCCGCTGCAGACCAGCTTTGGCTATGCCCTGAGCGAAGCCGCCCAGAAGCAGGCCCCTGACCTCGGCTACGTGAGCCTGCCGGCACCGGTGCTCAGCAAGGCCAGGGCAGCCCTGGCCACAGTCGGCAAGTAGCCCGGATCACACACCCTGCAGCCACTCCTGAAACCCACATCAAAAAAGCCCCCTTGAAGGGGGCTTGAACTTGGGACGACTGGCAGGACGACCTACTTCGATTCGGTGAATTCGGCGTCGATCACGTCGTCGCTGCTGGTGCTGGAACCACCGGCACCATTGCCACCGGGCGCTGCGCCGGCGGCGGCATCCGCACCGGCGGCCTGCTGATAGACAGCGGCGCCAGCGGCATAGAGCGCCTGCTGCAGAGTTTCGAGCTCAGACTTCATGGTGTCGAAGTCCTCCTTCTCCACGGCCTCCTTGAGCTTGGCGGCAGAGGCCTCCACCTTGGCCTTGTCGTCTGCGCCCACCTTGTCGCCCAGTTCGCCGAGCTGCTTCTCCGCCTGATAGATCAGCGTTTCAGCCTGGTTCTTGGTGTCGATGCGCTCGCGCTTCTCCTTGTCGGCAGCGGAGTTGGCCTCGGCATCCTTCACCATCTTCTCCACCTCGTTTTCGCTGAGGGTGGACGCACCGGTGATCGAGATGCTCTGCTCCTTGCCGCTGCCCTTGTCCTTGGCGGTCACGCTGAGGATGCCGTTGGCGTCGATGTCGAAGGTCACTTCGATCTGGGGCACGCCACGGGGAGCCGGGGGGATGCCGTCGAGGCGGAAGGTGCCCAGCGACTTGTTGTCGCTCGCCATCTCGCGCTCGCCTTGGAGCACGTGGATCTCCACGTTGGTCTGGCCGTCCACCGCAGTGGAGTAGGTCTCCGACTTCTTGGTGGGGATGGTGGTGTTGCGGGTGATCATCTTGGTCATCACGCCGCCCAGGGTCTCCACGCCGAGGGAGAGGGGGGTCACGTCCAGCAGCAGGATGTCCTTCACCTCACCGGCGAGCACACCGCCCTGAATGGCGGCACCCACGGCCACCACCTCATCGGGGTTCACGGTCTGGTTGGGATCCTTGCCGGTGATGCGCTTCACCAGCTCGAGCACAGCCGGGATGCGGGTGGAACCGCCCACCATCACGATCTCGTCGAGCTCGGCGGAGGAGAGCTTGGCGTCCTTGAGCGCCTGCTCCACCGGCACGCGGCAGCGGTCGATCAGCTTGGAGGCCAGCTCCTCAAACTTGGCCCGGGTGAGGGTGAGGTCGAGATGCTTGGGACCTTCAGGCGTCGCCGTGATGAACGGCAAGTTGATCTCGCTCTGGGTGGCGCTGGAGAGCTCGATCTTGGCCTTCTCGGCGGCCTCGGTCAGGCGCTGCAGGGCCTGCTTATCGGAGCGCAGGTCGATGCCCTCGTTGGCCTTGAAGGTGTCGGCCAGGTGATCGACGATCACCTTGTCGAAGTCGTCGCCGCCCAGGTGGGTGTCACCGGAGGTG
>JBILDP010000272.1:0-2713 GCA_044352535.1 Prochlorococcaceae cyanobacterium | reverse complement strand
GTTGCACAGAGGAAGCTCCATGAACTCCACTCCTGCTGATCCGCTTCCCTCTTGGAACGATGGCCCCACCAAGCAGGGCATCCTCGCCTTCGTCGCCAAGGTGACAGATGAGACATCACCCCACTTGCTGCCCGTGGCAGAGCGGATCGCCGTGCACGACAACGACGGCACTCTCTGGCCCGAGAACCCCATGCCATTTCAGGCAGCCTTTGCCATCGCTGAACTGAAACGACGCATCCTCACCGACCCCGAGCTGACTGCGGATCCGATGGTGCAGGCTGCCTTGGCAGGTGAAGTGGAAGTGCTCCTCAAAGGCGACCATTTCGGTGGCCTAATGCGGATTATGGCACTCACCCATTCAGGGATGACTACGGATGAATTTCGTGATGCCGTGGAGCAATGGTTGGCAACGGCCAGGCATCCAAGATTTGGCAGGCCCTATGACGCACTCACCTATAAACCCATGCAGGAGCTGCTCGATTATCTTCGTGTCAATAGGTTCAAAAACTTTATCGTGTCCGGTGGCGGGGTTGACTTCATGCGTGCCTGGGTAGAGCGGGTATATGGCATACCGAATGAGCAGGTTATTGGCTCCTTGGCGCGAACGGAATTCCAGCTAGGCGACCAGGGCCCGGTGTTGACCAAGACACTCGACCATCTGTTCGTCAATGACAAAGAGGGCAAGCCGGTTGCCATTCATCAATTTATCGGCCGTCGACCCGTCATCTGCTGTGGCAACAGCGACGGCGACCATGCAATGCTGCAGTACACCACGATTAACAACCCTCGTCCCAGCATCGGCGTCATCGTTCACCATACGGACGATGAACGCGAGTATGCCTATGACGCCAAAACGAAGAGTACCGGCAAGCTTGTGGAAGCTCTTGAGGCAGCCCAAGAGCGGGGTTGGCTGATTGCCGATATGAAAAAAGATTGGAACACCATTTTTCATGCTCAGTAGCCAACCCCCCCCAGCCTCAACCGCAGCACCGCGCCACGATGTGATCAAGATGTGATTGCTTTTTGACGCCAGCGCTCGTAGGGCCTCGCAAGCAACAGGGAGACCAACATATAGAGCAGAATCGTGCCAATCACCGCGTCCCCAGGGTGCTTCCCCGATCCCGACGCCAGAATCAACGCGATCGCCGGGTGCCGGTAGATCGTGGCCGTTGCCAGCACTCCTCGCGTGCGTGGATCCGGACCGCCCAGCGCATGTCCAAGAAGCAAGCCGAAGATCACCACCGCCGTGATGGCGACCAGTGTGCCTTGTCCAATCACCCCAAGAATTGCGGGACCACGCAGCACAGCGAGAAGCACCCCGCCGAGCAGCAGAAGTACGCACCCCGTCTGGTCAGCAAGAGCAGCAAGCCGCGGTGCGGCCTGCGGTACAACGTGAGCGATGCCCATGCCGACAGCCAGAGGTGCTGCCACCGTGACGAGCAGCACGAGCTCCACGGCCAGCGGATCCAAAGTGGTCTGAACATTGAAGAGGTGCTCGACCAGCCAGATCATCAGCGGGATCACCAGCACGGCAATCCCGGAGGACAGGAGCTGTAGACCGATGATGTCGTTGCTTCGGCCGCCGACCAGAGCTGCCTTTCGGCCCCAGGGAGGAAGCACCGGCGAAATCGCCAGGCCCAAAAGCGCGGCACTTACTGGCCCATCCAGGGGCAGGATCCGCACCACCAGCCAAACGACCGCAGGGAGTCCCACATACATCGAAGCCATGGCGCGAACGGCCAGCCATGGCCTGCGGTGCAGCAGGAAAGGCCAGCCCGGCTCAACCCCGATGCCGATGGCCACCACCAGCAACAACACGCCGGTGATCAGAATCAAAGTCAAGATTGCCATAGGAAGCAGGCCCTCCATGGGATCCATGCTGAGCCCAGCAGATCGATGAGATCCCAGCGCAGCTGATCACCCTGCTGCAGGGTGAGAGTGGTTCCTGCTGGCTCACGGGAACCGATCACGTCTTGCAGAAAGCGATCTCAACCTGTCAGGAAACGGAGAGGGTGGGATTCGAACCCACGGACCCTTGCGGGTCGCCGGTTTTCAAGACCGGAGCCATCAACCACTCGACCACCTCTCCAGGGGTCAGGGCAACCCAGGAGGTTGCTCCGAGCCAGTTTCCCACGCCCCCGCCAGCCGCAGGGGCCGTTGTATCAGTTGTCTTGCCTGAGATCGGCCGACAAGGTGGAGGGGAGTGGATTTGCAAAGCCCTATGGCCGTTCTCTGCACCGAGTTGCTGGCGAACCGGGCCCGGCTGCTGGCCGACATGATCGAGACACTGCCGGTGTCCGTGGCACCCATCGACCAGCACGCCCGCTGCCAGGAGCTGATCGACCAGCTGGAGTGGGCCCTGGAGCAGCTGCCGGCCACCGCCCTCGGCTGAGGGGGCGCCGGTTCAGAACCGGGCCGGATCGCAGCTGCTGTACTTGGTCACGGCGGCCTGGGAGAGCTGCTCCGGTTTGGCCGGATCAAACAGGCTGCTGTTGAGCGCCTTCAGGCTCGTGAGCTGGCGGCGCTGGCGCTCTTCCAGCCGCTGCCGCTGGCTGGATTGCCGTTGCGTCCACGCCCCGTAGCGCTGGCGCTCGGCCTGCTGCCAGGAGTCGAGGGCCTGCTGGTAGCGCACGCTGTCGAGCTCCTGATCGGCCTGGCTGAAGCGGGCTTCCAGGGCCGGATCCAGCGGTTGCGGCCTCGGCGTTGGCACATA
>JBILDP010000273.1:0-2713 GCA_044352535.1 Prochlorococcaceae cyanobacterium | reverse complement strand
GACTCCAGGCACGTGGCCCCAACGTCTTGGATCCCAAGGACTTGGATCCCAAGGACTTCAGGGCACCACCGTCACCCAGCGGCCTGCAGCGTTGTGCACGGCAGCACCACAGCTGTCTCTCCAGCCTGCTGATGGCACGGTGCCATCGACGATCGTTGGGCTGGCCACGTCTACCAAGTGCTCGCAACAGCTGGAGCAGATCTGAACAAGACAGCCGCGAGACCGGTGCGGCGGAGCGCCTTGCTGCTGAGCGTGGTGATACTCACTGGCTGCGCGGCAGGGCAGCCAGGATCAAAGCCAGGAAGTCCCTGCGTGAATGGGGGTTTGTCGTGTGCTGCGGCAGAGACACCCCCAGGGATGCGGCAGGTCTTCAAGGGTCAAGGCATGGCTCGATCTCGCTGGGTGCGGCGCCTCAACAGGGAGTCGGGAGAGCCCGACATCGGCCTGAATTCAGAGTGGGCGCCCCTGAACGAACGACGGTGAATCCCGGCCCACTGAGCGCACCGCCCGTTGGCCAAGCGGCGGCGGCGGCGTGTCTAGCTTCTGATAAGAGGGAATCAGACACGCCATTTCCATGAACATCTCCAGGGCACCCTTGGCCGCATTGCTTGGCTGCTTCTGCGTGATCACAACCCTGCCATCGCTCAGGGCCAACGCCCAGCTATCTCCGAAATGTGAACGGAATGGCAAACGCGACTACTGCGCCATCACACCCATCGCCGGCGCCACAACCATCAAGCAAACATTTGACATGATCATGTTTGCCGATGACACCGTATACGAAGTAATCCGATACAACGAGTCGTGCAGGATGACCTCGGACAAGGTCGAGACCTGCAGCGCCAGGATCATCACACCACCTGGCAACCCAGTCCCCATTCCCGCCATCTACCGACGCACCTTCTACGAGGGCGGCGTGAGGCAGGAATACATAGGCAAGGGAATTCATATCACCTACCACTTTGTTGACTGAATGAACAGCCCTAAGAGAAAGCGGCTATTCCTTCAATCTCCCTGGCAATATCCCGCAGATTTGATCGCAGACACTGCAACAGCTCACCAAGCCGCGAACTCGACAAAAAGTCTTTTCGAACAACCAGGGCATCACCCGAATCAAACGGCAACCTCAGAGGCAAGCGGCAAAGCTGGCCACCACTCACCGCCATGCTCAGCGGCGTTCCATATCCCACAACCAATTCCGATTCGCTTTTACCTTCCCAGCGATCTCGCCGATAGCGTGACATGCGCACACCATCACTCCAGAGGCCAATGCTTTTCAATGCCGCTTCAACCCTGGGATAGGCACCTCCAGGCAGTGCCAGAGTTGGATATTCAGCAACATCTTCATATGTAATCAGCGACCTTTTCAACAGTGGATGCCCGGGAGCACACGTGAAGAAGACAGGCATGGAACTCAGCACAATCGCTGCCAGATCCACATCTGAGCCATCCGGCAGGTCGGGAAGGCCCGCGATCCATGCATCGATCACGCGGCCGCGAACCAGTGCCAGATTCCGGTCAATGCCAACGATATTGGACTGCCCCAATATCCAATGCTCGGGCAACCGCCTGCAGATCGTTGGAGCACTCCAATACGCAGCCTCTAGGCGCAAGGGCCCATACCCCAGCCTCCGGGCAACCTGATGCACCTCCCGCTCCATTTGCAGAAAGGTCTGATCACCAACCAGCTCCCACTCGCCATTGATGCGCTCAAGTTCCAGCTCGAAGGCGCTCAATGCCTTCGCCACATACCTGCTGACAGTGGGCTGACTGAATCCAAACCGCTTGGCAACCTCTTCGCCAGTTCGCAACCACTGAATCCCATCCAGTGCAGCGAGCACGTCAAGCTCGACCATGCGCCCGAAGCCGATAGCCCTTTATTCAGCTTACGCATAAAACCACGCCAGCCCCACCCAAGGCCGCCGCCAAGAGCGCGAGGCGTCATCCGCCTGTTGATCAGGCTCTCAGGAGTGTCCTGGCAATTTCAGGCAGCAGCCTGGTGTCATTGGCGCAGTCTTCGCCCTCGCTGAACACCACCAGCAGCATGGGCCTGTGATCGGCGCATTCCACATAGGCGGCATCGTGACGTGCCTGGCTCATCCAACCGGCCTTGCTCCACAACCGGGCGGTGACAGGCAGCCCCTCGCCCAGGAAGCCATCCACCTGGTTTTCCGGGTCAACGGCTCGCTCGCCTGGATCGAGGCTGCGGTCCAGCAGCGTCCGCATGCGGTGCCCAGCCGGCGGCGACACCACCGCTGAGGCGATCACCGCCAGCAACAGACGGGCCGTGGCATCGGTGCTGAGCCGGTTTCGATTTTCCTGCTGCTCGCCATAGAAGCGGCTCTCGCGGCCAAAAGGCCCGTCGCCCCAGGTTTTCTGACAGGCATTCACCCCTTCCAGCTCCGGCCAGCCGAGCTGGGCCAGCCACTGGTTCACCAGTTGACGCTGCTGCTGCCAAACGGTCCAGGCAGCCGGGGCCAGATCAGGGCCACTGGTGGTGCCGGTCAGCAGGTCCACCACCAGCCCGGTGGCATCGTTGCTGGAATGCTGAATCATGTCGGCCAGGGCGCGGCGCAACTCGGGCCCGTCCACCAGCAGCCCCGCCTGCAGCCAGGCCTCAGTGGCCACCTGGTACACCAGCTTCACCACACTGGCGGGATAGCGCTGACGCTCGCCACCCCAGCTGGCGCCAGGTGGGAGCAGCCGCCAGAAG
>JBILDP010000075.1:0-9397 GCA_044352535.1 Prochlorococcaceae cyanobacterium | reverse complement strand
TGCGGGCCACCCGTGGGATGAGCGTTGGCTGAAGTGCTGGTGCCCCGGGAGCGCCAACCCGGTGAAGCCCGGGTCGCGGCCACTCCCGAAACGGTCAAGCGACTGGCGGCCCGCGGCCTCCGCTTTGTCGTGGAGGCTGGAGCCGGAGAGGCCGCTGGCTTCGTGGATCACGACTATCAGGCGGCGGGCGCCCAGGTGCTCGAGAGCGGCAGCGAGGCCCTCCAGCAGGTCTGGAGCCGGGCCGATGCGGTGCTCTGCGTGCAGGCCCCTGCGGCGGAGCAGCTGGCCCTGATGAAGCAGGGCGGCGTGCTGGCGGGTCTCCTGGCTCCCTACGGGGCCCGCCAGCTGGTCGACCAGCTGGTGCAGGGCGGTGTTTCGGCGCTCACCCTGGAGTTGCTGCCTCGCATCAGCCGCGCCCAGAGCATGGATGTGCTGTCGTCGCAGGCCAACATCGCCGGCTACAAAGCGGTGCTGCTGGCTTCAGCGGCCCTGGATCGCTACGTGCCGATGCTGATGACAGCGGCCGGCACGATCCAGGCTGCCCGTGCCCTGATCCTCGGGGCCGGGGTGGCGGGTCTGCAGGCCCTGGCCACCGCCCGACGTCTGGGAGCGGTGGTGTACGTGAGCGATGTGCGCCCGGCAGCCAAGGAGCAGGTGGAATCCCTGGGCGGCCGCTTCATCGATCCGCCGGAGCAGGAGAAACCCGCCGAGGTGGGTGGTTACGCCAAGCAGGCGAGCGAGGCCTTCCTCGCGGCCCAGCGCCAGCAGCTGGCCGACCAGCTGGCCCTGGCCGACATGGTGATCTGCACCGCCCAAGTGCCCGGCCGGCCGGCGCCGCGGCTGATCAGCGAGGACATGCTCGATGGCATGCGTCCTGGCTCGGTGGTGGTTGATCTGGCAGTCGCCTCCGGTGGCAACTGCGCCGGCACCGTTCCGGGCGAAACCGTGATCCGCAAGGGGGTGCAGTTGATCGGCGCCGACCAGCTGCCGTCGTCGGTGCCCAACCACGCCAGCGCCCTTTACGCCCGTAATCTCGCCACCCTGCTGGAGCAGCTGCTGCCCGGCGATGGGTCCGAGGCCAGCTTTGTGCTCGACACGGAGGATCCGATCGTGGATGGCTGCCTGCTCACCCATGGCGGCCAGTGCCGCCACCGGGTCGTTGTTTATGGAGAAGACGCTTGAGCTCCCTCACTGAAGCCCTCTGGGTGCTGCTGCTTGGCAGCCTTCTCGGCCTCGAACTGATCGGCAAGGTGCCCCCCACCCTGCACACCCCGCTGATGAGCGGTGCCAACGCGATCAGTGGCATCACGGTGCTGGCTTCGCTCACCCTGATCGCCCAGGCCGGAGACAACACCATCCTTCTGGCCCTGGGGGCCGGGTCTCTGGCCTTTGCCTTGTTCAACGTGATCGGCGGCTTTCTGGTCACCGATCGCATGCTGGCCATGTTCTCCCGCAAGCCCACCAGCCCCAAATCGTTGAGCGCGAAGTGATGACCAACTCAACTGTGCTGGCCTACGCCATCGACCTGCTGTCGGTGTTGCTGCTGGCCCTGGGGCTCAAGGGCCTCTCGAAGGTGCGCTCGGCGCGATCCGCCAATGGCCTGGCCGCCCTTGCCATGGGCCTTGCTGTGGCAGGCCTGCTGATTCAGCAGCAGCTCAGTCTCGAGGCCTGGATCTGGATTGCCGTTGGCACGGCCGTCGGCGGCCTTGCTGGTCTGCTCACGGCCCAGCGCGTGCCGATGACGGCGATGCCCGAAACCGTGGCTCTGTTTAACGGTTGTGGTGGCATGGCCTCCCTGTTGGTGGCCGTGGCGGTAGCGCTTTATCAGAGCGACACCACCGGCCTGGTCGAGCAGGTCTCGATCATCATCTCGGTGTTCGTGGGCGCCATCACCTTCACCGGTTCGGTGGTGGCGATGGGCAAGCTGCAGGGCTGGATCGGTACCCCCGGCTGGACCCAGAGCCAGGTCCGCCACGGCGTCAACATTGCCCTGGCCGTGGCGGCCCTCGTTGGTGCCTTCGGCCTGCCGGCTAACCCCTCGGGCTTTCCCCTCTGGCTGCTGGTCGGGGCCTCCAGCCTGCTCGGCATCGGTGTCACCCTCCCGATCGGCGGGGCCGACATGCCGGTGGTGATTTCCCTGCTCAACAGCTACTCGGGTGTGGCTGCCGCCGCCGCCGGTTTCGTAGTGGGCAGCCAGTTGCTGATCGTGGCCGGCGCCATGGTTGGCGCGGCGGGCCTGATCCTCACCCAGGTGATGTGCAAGGCCATGAACCGCTCGCTGGTGAGCGTGCTGTTTGGCGGTGCCCTCGGCGGGGCCACCCAGGTGGGTGGCGGCGGCGAGGAGGCCGGCTACACCCGCATCACCAGCTGCAGCGCTGAGGAGTGCGCCATGGCCCTCGAAACGGCCGAGCGCGTGGTGTTCGTGCCTGGATACGGCCTGGCGGTGGCCCAGGCCCAGCACACCCTGCGGGAGCTCTCCAAGCTGCTGGAGGCCAATGGCACCGAGGTGAGCTACGCCATCCACCCGGTGGCCGGCCGGATGCCCGGCCATATGAACGTGCTGTTAGCTGAGGCCGACGTGCCCTACGAGCAGCTGCTGGAGATGGACACCATCAACCCCGAGTTCCCACGTACCGATGTGGTGATCGTGCTGGGTGCCAACGACGTGGTGAACCCGGACGCCAAGAGTGATCCCAACAGCCCCCTCTACGGCATGCCTGTGCTCGAGGTGGACCAGGCCCGCCAGGTGTTCGTGGTGAAGCGCAGTCTGGGTGCCGGCTATGCCGGCATCAAGAACGCCCTGTTCGAGCTGCCGCAGACCGCCATGGTGTTCGGCGACGCCAAGGCGGTGCTCAATGGCCTGGTGAGTGAGCTGCGCGAGATGGGCGTGGGTAAGAAGGCTGCCTGAAGCTGGCCCGGCCATGAGCCGCGCAGTGGACTTTCGCCAGCGCTGGCCCTGGTTTGGGGCCGACCTGCAGACCTTGCGAGACACGCTGCGCCCCGAGCCGCTGCCGGTGGATCGGGGCCAGCCGTTGACCATTCCCCTGCCCAGTGGGGATTCGCTGCTTGTGCTCAGGGATCGCCCCACCTCCGGCGAGGCTGCGGCCCTGGTGGTGCTGGTGCACGGGCTTGCCGGTGACAGTGGCCGCCAGGGGGTGCGCCGACTGGCTGGGCTGCTGCAGCACTGCGGCTTTGAGGTCTGGCGACTCAACCTGCGTGGGGCTGGTGCAGGACGGGCGCTGGCCCGGGGAAGCTACGCGGCGGCCTGCACGGCCGACCTGTTGCCCGTGCTGGAGGCCGGCCGGGCTCGTGCCGCCGGCCAACCTCTGCTTGGGGTTGGTCTCTCGCTTGGGGGCACGATCCTGCTGAATGCGGTGCTGGAGGTGCCCGGGGCCCTCGATGGCCTGGCGTGTGTGAGCAGTCCGCTGGATCTGCAGGCCTGCTCCCAGTGCATTGCCGCCCCTCGCAACCGGCTGTATGAACGCTGGCTGCTGCGGCGGCTGATCGCCCAGACGCTGGCGGACCCCTTCGGCCTGGATGCGGCTGAGCGCCATGCCCTGGAGGGGCCGGGGCGGCCGCGCAGCATCCGCGGTTTCGATGCGGCGGTCACGGCTCCGCGCTGGGGTTACATCTCGGTGGATCACTACTACGTCGCTGCCAGCCCCGCGAGCGCCCTGCGCCAGTGGCTCAGCGACGAGCCCGCCCCAGCTCTGGCGGAAGGGGGCGCAGTGCTGCCGCCGGCCCTGCTCCTGCACGCCGCCGATGATCCCTGGGTGCCGGCCGCGGCCACGGCTGAGCTGGCCCGGTCGCTCGGCAAGCGGTCACCCCTGCTGCCCTGGCAGGTGCAGATCACTCCCCATGGCGGCCACAATGGCTTCCATGACGCACACCCCTGGGGAGGTGGGCCCGTGCAGCCGGCGAGCTGGGCCGACAGGCGGGTGGCCCACTGGCTGCTTGAGCTGCTGGAGCTTGGCGCAGTCAGCCCCTCGTCGTGAGGGGGCAAGGCTGGTGCTGCTGATCAGTCGCGCGTGGTCTGTGTGTAGCGCTTCACGACCCAGGGCTCGATCGGTGTGCCACCGATCACGTGCTCCCGCAGGATGCGCTCGATGCGCTCCGGCGTGACACCGCTGTAGACGATCCCCTCTGGCCAGATCAGCAGCACCGGCCCCTCGGCGCAGATGCGCAAGCAGTCGGCCTTGGTGCGCAGCACGATCCCCTCAGGCCGTTGTGGATTCTCCAGGCCCAGCTCGCGCACCAGGCGCTTGAGTACGTCCCAGCTGGCGGCGCCGATGGCGGGATCAGGGCAGCAGAGCGCCTTGTTGGGGGTGGCGCAGAGCAGCAGGTGGTGCGAGATCAGCTGGGGTTCGGCCATCGGCGGGCTGCTCAGGCCGGCAGCGCCGCTGGGGCCTTGGCGTTCAGCCGGGCTGCAGCTTCACGCACCGCCTGACGGCTCCAGGCGTCAACGGCCAGCACGTCGGAGAGGGAGGGGTTGGCGGTGAGGTCGCCCTTGTGGCGGTCACAGACCACGTCGATCAGGCGGGGGATATCGAGGAAGTGGATCTGTTCCTCGAGGAAGAGCGCCACCGCCTGCTCGTTGGCGGCATTCATCACCGCCGGCATGGTGCCGCCGGCGCGGCCGGCCGCATAGGCCAGCTCCATGCACGGGTACTTGGCCGGGTCGGGCTGGCGGAAGGTGAGCTGCCCCACCTCGGTGAGATCGAGGCGGCGCCAGGGGGTGTTGAGGCGCTCGGGCCAGCTGAGGCAGTAGAGGATCGGCAGCTTCATGTCGGGCCAGCCCAGCTGGGCCAGCACCGAGGAATCGGCCAGCTCCACCATCGAGTGGATGATCGACTGGGGGTGGATCACGATCTCGATGTGGTCGTAGTCGAGGCCGAACAGGTAGTGGGCCTCGATCACCTCCAGCCCCTTGTTCATCAGGCTGGCGGAGTCCACCGTGATCTTGCGGCCCATGCTCCAGTTGGGATGGCTGGTGGCATCGGCCACGGTGGCCTTGTGCAGATCGGCCGGGTCCCAGTCGCGGAAGGCGCCGCCGGAGGCCGTGAGCTGGATGCGGCGCAGGCCCGGGGTGGGCGTGCCGGTGGAGAGCCGGGCCGTTTCGGCGTAGGGGGTGCCCTGCAGGCACTGAAAGATGGCGGAGTGCTCGGAATCGGCCGGCAGCAGGCGCGAGCCTGATTTCTCGAGCTCCGGCAGCACCACCGGGCCTGCCGCGATCAGGGTTTCCTTGTTGGCCAGGGCCAGGTCCTTGCCGGCTTTGATCGCGGCAAGGGTGGGCAGCAGGCCGGCGCAGCCCACGATCCCGGTCACCACCAGATCCGCCGTGGGCCACGCGGCCGCGGCCTCCAGGCCTTCGGGGCCGCCGAGCAGTTCGGGCAGGCGGGCCGGCCGGGCGGAGGCATCGAGGCCATGGAGGCGTTCGCGCAGCGTCGCCACCCTGTTGGCGTCGGCCAAGGCCACCACCTCGGGGGCGTGGCGGCGGATCTGCTCGACCAGCAGGTCGAGGTTGTTGCCGGCGGTGAGGGCCACCACCTTGAAGCGATCCGGGAACTCCTCGGCGAGCTCCAGTGTTTGGGTGCCGATCGAGCCGGTGGAGCCGAGCACGGAGAGGGCTTTCACGGCGGGGCTCCACCACAACGGGCCACCAGTGTCCCACTGGCGATCGCCACCCGTCCCGGCAGGATGCACGCCAGTGATCGCCACCCCATGGCCGACGCGCCCTCTTCCCCCCCCTCGATCGCCGGTGCCCCGGCTCCCGACGCCGGCCCCGGCTGGCCCTACCTGCTGGTCTGCGGTCTGGCGATGGGCTCGGCCGATGTGGTGCCCGGGGTAAGCGGCGGCTCGATGGCCTTCATCCTCGGCATCTACGGCCAGCTGTTGGAGGCGATCGCCGGCTTCGATCTGACCCTGCTGGCCCTGCTGCGCCGTGGCCGCTGGGCAGAGGCGGCGGCACGGGTGCATCTGGGCTTTCTGGTGCCCCTGCTGGCCGGTTTGGCCAGCTCGATCCTGCTGCTGGTGCGGCCGATCACCTGGCTCTATGAGGCCCACCCGGTGTTCCTGTTCGCCTTCTTCTTCGGGCTGATCGTGGGCTCGATCGTGCTGATCGCCCGCCACGCCCACTGGGGGGCCAGTGGCCTGGTGGCGATGGCGGTGGGGGCGGCGGCGGCCCTGGTGTTCGTCACCCGGGTGCCGGTGACCATGCCCCACGACCCCTTCACCCTGTTCTGGAGTGGGGCCGTGGCGATCATGGCGATGATCCTGCCCGGAATCTCCGGCTCGTTTCTGTTGCTGGTGCTGGGCCAGTACCAGCACGTGATGGAGGCGGTGAAGGGCCTGGATCTGGCCACCCTGGTGCCATTCGCCCTGGGCTGCGCCACCGGACTGATCGCCTTCGTGCGCGTGCTGCGCTGGCTGCTGGAGCGCTGGCATGGCCAGACCGTGGCCCTGCTGGTGGGCGTGATGGCGGGCTCGCTGTGGAAGATCTGGCCTTTCCGCACCGTGCTGGAGAGCACCACCAACGCCAAGGGCAAGCTGATCGTGCTGCGCGATGCCCTGGCGGCGCCGACCGATGGTGGCGCCCTGGCCGTGGCCCTGCTGCTCGGGGCGATCGGGGTGCTGCTCGTGGTGGGCCTGGAGTGGCTGCAACAGCGCGTGGGCGTGGCCGAGATGGGTGGCTGAGCCCCGCCTGCTGTACGTCGATCCCTGGCTGCTGGCCCTGGCCAAGCCCTCCGGTCTGCTCAGCCAGCCGGGCCTGGGGCCCGATCTGGCCGATTCCCTGATCAGCCGCGCCCAGCTCCGCTGGCCAGATGCGCGCCTGGTGCATCGCCTGGATCGCGACACCTCTGGGCTGATCCTGCTGGCCCGCGACGCCACCACCCACCGCCAGCTCAGTGCTGCTTTCGCAGAGCGGCGGGTGCGGAAGACCTACCTGGCCAGGGTGCGGGGTGTGCCTGCGGCCCGCGGCGGGGTGATCGATCAGCCCCTGGGCCGCATCGCCACCCGGCCGCCCCGCTATGGGGTGGTGCCGCTCGAGCACGGCGGCAAGCTGGCCCTCACCCGCTGGCGGCGGCTCAGGGGCAGCACCCTGCTGCTACAGCCCCACACCGGTCGCTCCCACCAGTTGCGTGTGCACCTGGCCTGGCTGGGCCACCCGGTGCTGGGCGATCCGCTCTACGGCGGCGATTCGGCGAACGAGTGCCCCGGCCGCGGGGCGGCCTCTGGACGCCTCCAGCTCCATGCCGCCGGGCTGCGGTTGATGCATCCCGCCACCGGTCGGCCGCTGCGCTTGCGGTGTACCGGAAACTGGGGCGACTTCGGCAGTTCTCTGGATGGCCAGCCCGGGTGCCGGTTCCAGTCCAAGCCCCTCGACCCCAGCCCGCGCTGAGCGCGGGCGCCCGCCGGAGAGCTGGGGATCGGCCCTGGGTTTCGTGCTGGCGGCCGCGGGCAGCGCGGTGGGCCTCGGCAACCTCTGGGGTTTCGCCTACCGGGCCTCCCAGGGGGGCGGGGCGGCCTTTGTGCTGCTCTATGTGTTGATCGTGGCGGTGGTGTGTCTGCCGGTGCTGGTGGCCGAGATGGTGCTGGGCCGCAGCACCGGCCACGCGCCGCTGGTGGCACCGATCACCGCGGGTGGCCGTCGCTGGGCGCCGCTCGGCTGGCTGTTTCTCGCGGCCTCCGTGGGGATCCTGGCCTACTACGCCGTGCTGATGGGCTGGACCGGCCTCAGCCTGGTGGAGGCGCTGCTGCGTGAGCTGCCCGCCGACATGGCTGCGGCGGAAGCGCATTTCGCCGGCATCAGCAGCGGTGGCCCGGCGGTGCTGGGCCAGGTGCTGAGCATGGGCCTCACCGGACTGGTGGTGGCGGCCGGGATCCGGCGCGGCATTGAGCGGCTCACCAGCTGGGGCATGCCGCTTCTCTTCCTGTTGCTGCTCGCCCTGGTGATCTGGGCGAGCTTTCTGCCCGGGGCCCAGGAGGGCTATCAGGGTTTTCTGCTGCGCTGGGATCCGGGCAAGCTCACCGATCTCACCACGATTCGCAACGCCTTCACCCAGGCCTTCTTCTCCATCGGCGCCGGCATCGGCTGCATCCTGGCCTACGCCGCCTATCTCGATCAGCGCAGTCCACTGCCGCGCGAAGCGGTCAGTGTCGTGGGGCTCGACACGGCCGTCGGGCTGATGGCCGGCTGCGTCACGTTCCCGATCGTGGCCAGCTTCGGCCTGGGCGATGTGGTGAGCGGCAGCACGGTGGGCACGCTGTTCATCGCCCTGCCCCACGGCCTGGCCTCCCTGGGCGGTGCGGGCCGCCTGGTGGCGGCATTGTTCTTCGCGCTGGCCTACATCGCGGCGATCACCTCGTCGGTGTCGCTGCTGGAGGTGCCGGTGAGTTCGCTGATGGACCGGCTGGGCTGGAGCCGTCGCCGCACCACCTGGCTGTGCGTGCTGGTGATCACCCTGCTGGGCCTGCCCGCCGCCCTCAACGTGGCGGTGCTGGAGCGGATGGATGCCCTGTTTGGCGGCGTGCTGCTGATCGCCGCAGGCTTGGCCATGGCCCTGCTGCTCGGCTGGGTGGCGCCCCAGCGCCTGCAGGCCGACCTGGCCGGTTGCGGCAGCTCGACGCGACTGCAGCGGCTGCTGTTGCTGGCCCTGCGGTGGGTGTCACCGCCGGCCATTGCGGTGGGGCTGGCCGTGTCGATCGCCGACCTCCTGCGCAACTGGGTGGGCCAGGGCTAATGGTTGTGCGGCTCTGCCGTGCTCTTGGGTCCCTCTCCAGCTCCGTAGGCTCCGTGGGCCGCCGTGGTCTGGCCCCGTGAACGCGTTTTTTCAGCGTTGGAATTTCATCGAGCGAGCCCGGCTGGAGCGCCAACTCTGGGAGGCCTTTGAGCGCGGTGAAGACCTCGATGCCCTCCTGGCCGAGTGCCGTGGCGCCGTGGAGCAGGGCAGCGCTGAGCGCAGCTTTCAGCTGGAGGTGTGGACCACCACCCTGGCCCGCATCCGCAAAATCGAGCGGCTGATGCGGGATCAACGGCAACCAGGCCGTCCTGGTGGCCCCAACCAGGAGCCGTAAGTGCGTCGTGACTCGGCTCAAGCCATGGGGCCACGAGCAGGATTCGTGATGGGATAAAAAATCCTGTTTCAGATCCTGCTGCGAACAGGATGGCGAAGTCCTGGGATGGACTGGATCGCTCTCCGGTGGCCGATCAGCTCCGCAACCACTCGGTGACACCGCCAGGTCGGTCGACCAATTCGATCCCCTGGGCCTTGAGCTGGTCGCGGATCCGGTCGGCAGCGGCGAAATCGCGGGCGGCCTTGGCGGCGCGTCGCTGCTCGATCAACGCTTCGATCTCCGCGGTCTCTCCCGTGGTCCCCTCCTCCGCCCCACCGGCCTG
>JBILDP010000271.1:0-2717 GCA_044352535.1 Prochlorococcaceae cyanobacterium | reverse complement strand
GCCGATGGCTCGCTGGTGCTCACCGGCCGGGCCAAGGACACGATCGTGCTCAGCAGCGGCGAGAACATCGAGCCCGGTCCGCTGGAGGAGTGGCTGCTGGCCCTGCCCCTGCTGGAGCAGGTGATGTTGGTGGGCCAGGATCGCAAGGCGCTCGCAGCCCTGCTGGTGCCCCGCCCGGAGGCGCTCGAGGCCTTCGTGCGCCAGGAGGGGCTCGCTTCACCGGCCGCCTCAACTGGCCAGCCGGCCCTGCTGAGGGCGCTCAGCCGCGTCTGCAACCGCCATCTGGCCGAGCGGCCCGGCGCCCGCCCCGACGAGCGCCTGCAGGGCGTGGCCCTGGTGGCGCCGTTCACGATCGAGGCCGGCCTGCTCACCCAGACCCTCAAGCAGCGCCGCGACCGCATTGCCGCCCGCGATGCCGCCTCCATCGCTGCGATCTACGGGGAACCGGCCGTTGACCCGGGCCGGGGCGGCTGACAGCCTGGGCGCTGCTTTCCCAGCCCGATGGCCAACGGCACCCTCACGATCAAGCGCACCATCACCGTGCGGGCGGTGGTCACGCCCCGCTGGAAAGAGGATGCCGAGCGCGAACTCAGCAATGCCCTGGCCGGCAGCGATTCCCAGCTGGCCCAGCTGGAGCAGGAGGGCCAGCAGCTGATCGACGAGATCCGCCGCCAGAGCATCAACCCGCTAGACCCCCGCGTGCAGGAGCAGGTGGCCTCCGTGCAGCAGCAGGTGGCCGCCAAGCGGGCCGAGCTGGAGGAACAGAAGCGCCAGATCCTCGAGCAGCAGCGCCAGGTGCGTGAGCTGGAAATGGAACAGATCGTGGAGCAGGGCCAGCTGGAGAGCGTTTGCGAGGTGCAGGTGGGCGACAACCTGGTGGAGAAGCTGCAGGCCTCAGTGCTGGTGCGCGACGGCGTGATCGAGGCGATCGAAGGGGCCTCGTAAAATCCCGCCAATATCGCGGCGGAACCGTTGGCCACCCACGAAATCTTCATGCCCGCCCTCTCCTCCACCATGACGGAGGGCAAGATCGTGGAGTGGCTCAAGAAGCCCGGCGACCGCGTCGCCCGGGGCGAGTCGGTGCTGGTGGTGGAGAGCGACAAGGCCGACATGGACGTGGAGGCCTTCCAGGAGGGCTTCCTGGCGGCCGTGCTCATGCCCGCCGGCGGCACCGCTCCTGTGGGTGAAACCATCGGCCTGATCGTGGAAACCGAGGCGGAGATCGCCGAGGCGGCCGCCAAGGCCCCCGCAGCACCTGCCGCTGCCACCGCCCCTGCTCCCGCTGCCGCCTCGGCGCCAGCGCCGGCCCCGGCAGCAGTGGCGGCCCCCGCTGTCGCGGCGACTGCTCCTGCCCCCGTGGCCCCGGCACCTGTTGCCGCAACCTCCCCGGTGGTGGCTCCCGCCTCCACCGCCAGCGGTCGGGTGGTGGCCTCCCCCCGCGCCAAGAAGCTGGCCTCCCAGCTGGGTGTGGATCTGAACGCCCTGCGCGGCAGCGGTCCCCACGGCCGGATCCAGGCCGACGACGTGCTTGCGGCCACCGGTCAGCCGATCACAGTGCCCCGGGTGGCCGAGGGCAGCGGTCCTGCCCTGGCCGCCGCGACCTCCGGCAATGGCAACGGCGCGGCTGCGCCTGCGCCTGCCGGCGACGCCTTTGGTCGCCCCGGCGACACGGTGACCTTCAACACCCTGCAGAACGCGGTCAACCGCAACATGCTCGCCAGCCTGGCGGTGCCCTGCTTCCGGGTGGGCTACACGATCACCACCACCAAGCTCGACGCCTTCTACAAGCAGGTGAAGAGCAAGGGCGTCACCATGACGGCCCTGCTGGCCAAGGCCGTGGCGGTTACCCTCGCCCGCCATCCCCAGGTGAATGCCGCCACCAGCGCCGACGGCTCGGCCATGGCCTATCCCGCCGCCGTGAATGTGGCCGTGGCCGTGGCCATGGAAGACGGCGGCTTGATCACCCCGGTGTTGGCCAGTGCCGATCGCACCGATATCTATGCGCTGGCACGCAACTGGGCGGATCTGGTGGCCCGGGCCCGCAGCAAGCAGCTCCAGCCCGAGGAATACAGCACGGGCACCTTCACCCTCTCCAACCTGGGCATGTTCGGGGTGGATCGGTTCGACGCGATCCTGCCGCCGGGCACCGGCGCCATCCTGGCGGTGGCGGCTTCGCGGCCCACGGTGGTGGCCGGCAAGGATGGCTCGATCCGGGTGGCCAATCAGATGCAGGTGAACCTCACCTGTGACCACCGCACCATCTACGGCGCCCATGCCGCCGCTTTCCTCAAGGATCTGGCCCAGCTGATCGAGACCAACCCCGAGAGCCTGGCGCTCTGATCGGCCGACCAACGTGAATCAGCCTGCCAATCAGCCTGCGGCCACCGCCCTGTTCCGCTGGCTGTTCGGTAGGCCCCTGCCGAAGGCTGCCGCTGCCTCGGAGCGCCTGCCCAGCGTGCAGGCCCTGCCGATCCTCGCCTCCGATGCCCTGTCTTCGGTGGCGTATGCCACGGAGGCGGCCCTGGGCGTGCTGGTGCTGGCCGGCAGTCAGGCCCTTGGGCTGTCGCTGCCGATCACCCTGGCGATCATTGCCCTGATCGCGATTGTGGTGGCCTCCTATCGCCAGACGATCGAGGCCTACCCCCAGGGTGGCGGCTCCTATGTGGTGGCGCGGGAGAACCTCGGCACCGGCCCCTCCCTGCTGGCGGCTGCCGCCC
>JBILDP010000270.1:0-2721 GCA_044352535.1 Prochlorococcaceae cyanobacterium | reverse complement strand
GCTGGAAGGCCGCCAGCAGGTGGGGCCAGGCCCGCAGCACCCCGTAGCTCACCAGCGCATTGGCCGCCTCCGCCCGCACGTTGGCGTCGCCGTCGTGCTCCAGGGCCTCCACCAGCGCCGCCCAGCCCGCCTCGTTGCGCTTCACCCCCAGCCCGGCGCAGCTGAGCGAGCGCACCAGAAATGCCTCCTGCGCCAGCCCCAGCAGCAGCAGCGGGATCGCCTGCTCCGCCTCCACCTCGCGCAGGCCGGCCAGCGCCGGCATCGAGCGGCTCGGATCGCCGCTGCTGATCGCCTCGCGCAGGGCCTCGAGATCGGGGGATGTGCTCATCGGGAACGGGGCAGCGGGGAGGTCGAAGACGTCGGGGAGGTTGGGGAGGCTGGCAGGGTGTCGCGGCGCAGGGCCAGCAGCAGCGCCCGGCGGCGGCGCTGGTAGGCCACCAGCGAATACGCCATCAGGCTGACGCCGATCAGCAGCGCCGGCAGCACCTGCAGCCGGTCGAGGCCGTGGCGCTGCAGCGCCATCAGCAGGGCCAGCAGCACCAGCAACGGCGCCGCCAGGGCCAGCGCCAGGGGCCAGAGCTGGAGGCGGGCGCTGCTCATCGCTGGCTGGCCATCCAGCGCAGCAGGCTGAAAGCGAGCACCTTCACCCCCACCGGCAGCGCCGCCTCATCCGGCGCGAAGGTGTTGCTGTGCAGCGGCGTGCAGCCCTCCGGCCCCGCCACCCCCAGGCGAAACATCGTGCCGCGGGTGCCATCGAGCAGCTCGGCGAAGTCTTCCGCCCCCAGCGACGGCTGCTCCAGCCACTGCACCTGCTGCCGCCCCAGCAGCTCCACCGCCGCCTCGGCCACCAGCTCGGTGAGCTCCGGGTCGTTGTGCACCGGCGGCGAGATGCAGCGGTAGCGCACCCGCGCCTCGCCGCCATGGCCCCGGCAGAGCGCATGCACCGTGTCTTCGATCCAGGCCGGCAGCTGGGCGTGCAGCTCGGTGTCGAGGCAGCGCACCGTGCCCAGCAGGCGCACGTGGTCGGCGATCACGTTGAAGGCCTTGCCGCCCTCGATCCGCCCGAAGCTCACCACCACCGGGTGCAGGGCGTCGAGGCGGCGGCTGATCGCCTCCTGCAGCCCGCTCACCACCCGCGCCGCGATCCAGATCGCGTCGGTGCTCTGGTGCGGCCGGGCGCCGTGGCCGCTCTCCCCCAGCACCTCGATCTCCAGCTCACCGGCCGCCGCCGTGAGGCTGCCGCTGCGCACGCCGATCGTGCCCGCCGCCAGGCTGGGAAACACGTGCACGCCAAACAGGGCATCCACCCCGTCCATGGCGCCATCGGCCCGCATCCAGGTCGCCCCCTGCGCCGTTTCCTCCGCCGGCTGAAACAGCAGCCGCACCCGCGCCGTGAGCAGCTCGGGGTGGCGCTCGGCCAGCTCCGCCATCAGATAGGCCACGCCCAGGCCCACGGTGGTGTGCAGGTCGTGGCCGCAGGCGTGCATCAGCCCCTGCACGGTGGAGGCGTAATCCAGGCCGGTGCGCTCCTCCACCGGCAGGGCGTCCATGTCCACCCGCAGCGCCACCAGGGGGGCGGGGCTGCCGTCGGGGCGCTGGCGCGGCCCCAGCTCGGCCAGCACGCCGGTGCGGCCCACCCCCTCGCTCACCTGCCAGCCCCAGCGGCGCAGTTCACCGGCCACCAGGGCGGCGGTCTGCTGCTCGTGGCCGCTCAGCTCCGGGTGGCGGTGCAGGTGGCGGCGCAGCTGGATCAGCTCCGGCAGCACCTCCGCCAGGCTCTCCTCCAGCCCCAGGGCCTGCCAGCTCAGCGGCGGGGCAAACACCGGGTCGAGGGCAGGAACAGGCGAGGGGCCGGTCATCGAAGGGAGGCTCAGCTGAGCGCCAGGAATTGCTCGAGGGCCTGCACCGGCCCGGGCGGCCAGCGGCGCGTGGCCAGCAACCATTCTCTCTGCCGATAGCGCGGATCGAGACCGGCCGCCGCGGCCCAGTTGCTCTCCGCCTCACCGCGGGCGCCGCGCTGCCACAGCAGGGCCGTGAGCGCCGCCCGGGCATCGGCAAACAGCGGATAGCGGCGGATCAGGTTGCGCAGCTCGCGCTCGGCCCCATCCAGCTCGCCCAGCTGGAACAGGGCCAGGGCGGAGCTGGAGCGGGCCATCGCAAACCCCGGCCGCGCCTCGGCCGCCGCCGCGAAGCTGGCCTGGGCCCCGGCCCAGTCGCCCTCCGAGCCCAGCACGTTGCCCAGGTTGTAGAGGGCCGAAGCCCGCGGCTCCCCCGCCTCCGGGTGGCGCTCCAGGATCCAGCGGTAGTCGGCCGCCGCCGCCGCCCACTGGGCCAGGGCCTCCTCGGCCGTGCCGCGGTTGAGGTGGGCATCGGCGCTGCCGGGCTCCAGCTCCAGGGCGTGGCCCTGGTCGGCGATCGCCGCCCGTGGATCCCCCAGCGCCAGCTGGATGTTGCCGCGGTTGCTCCAGGCCGCCGCATCGCCCGGCGCCTGCTCCAGCACCTGGTTCCACAGCGGCAGGGCATCGCCGAAGCGGCCCTCGCGGCTGGCGGCCAGCGCCTGGTCAAACAGCTGCGGCAGGGCCAGCTGCACGGTGAGCAGCAGAGCCAGCAGCGCGCTCACGCCGCCTCCCGCAGGTGGGCGCGGCCGGCGTCGGTGAGCACCCGGCCCCGGGGGGTGCGCTGCAGCAGGCCCTGTTGCAGCAGGTAGGGCTCCACCACCGC
>JBILDP010000074.1:0-9436 GCA_044352535.1 Prochlorococcaceae cyanobacterium | reverse complement strand
GCGAACAGCGCGACACGAAGGGGCTCTACGCCAAGGCCCGCGCCGGCGAGATCAAGGAGTTCACCGGCATCTCCAGCCCCTATGAGGCGCCCGAAGCGCCCGAGTTGCTGGTCGACACCGGCAGTCAAACCCTGGAAGAGAGCGTGGCCCAGGTTCTCGCCTACCTGGAGGCCAACGGCGTCATTCCTCAGGCGGAGTGAGGGGGGGCTCCCCAGCGCGCAGCTGGGCACCCCAGGCATCGAGAAACGTCTTGGCGCAGCTGGCGATCGGCACCGCCAGCAGCAGCCCCAGCAGGTCGCCCAGTCCAAGCAGGCTGCCCAGCCGGGCCCCCACCGGCAGGCTGATCAGCAGCCAGGCCGGCTGGAGCCCCACGATGCTGCCCATCAGGCGGGGCTGGATCACCTGGTCAACCACCTGGCCCACCGTGATCGCGGCGGCCAGCACCTCCAGGCCCGTGCGGGGGTCGTCGAGGGCCAGCAGGGCGCTCACCAGCACGATCGTGACGGCACTGGCATAGGGAATCAGGGTGGTGAAGCCGATCGCCACGGCGAACAGCACGCCATAGGGGATGGCCAACACGGTGAACACCAGAATCTGCAGGCTGCTGAGGATCAGCGCCAGCAGCACCTGGCCGGCGAAGTAGCCGCGGAAGGTGCGGTTGAGGGTGCCCACCACCAGGGAGCGCACACCAGGCGGCAGCCACTGGGCCAGGCCGGCGCTGGTGCGCTCACCGCCCAGCAGCAGGAACACCGCCAGCACCAGCACGATCACGGTGTTGACCGTGATGCCCACCGTGGCTCCGAGCAGGCCGAGCAACCGCTGGCTGAGCTGGCTGGCCAGCTTGCTGACGCGGGTGAGCAGGTCGCTGCTCACATTGCCGAAGTCGGTAGGGATGCCCTGCTGCTCGGCCCAGCGCTCCAGCTGATCGAGCCAGAGCTCCCCCTGGGCCAGCCAGCCCGGCAGCGCCGCCACCAGCTCCCCCAGCTGCTCGATCAGCCGCGGCACCAGCCACACCGCCGCGAGCGCCACCAGGCCCAGGCTCGCCCCCAGCACCAGGGTGATGGCCAACACCCTGGGCAGCCCCCGCTGCCACAGCAAGCGGGCCGGGATGTCGAGCAGGAAGGCGATCAGGGCCGCCGCCACGAACAGGGCCGGGAAGGGCGCCAGAGGCAGCAGCAACTGGCGCAGCACCCAGAGGTTGAGCACCAGCAGCGGCAGGGCCAGGCCGGCCTTGAGCCAGGGGGGCAGCACCAGGCGCTCGAGCATGGCCCGCCTCCTCAGCCCATCTGGGCCAGATAGGCGGCACTGCCCAGCTCCAGCAGGCGCGTGTCCTTGGCGCGCACCTGGCCATGCAGTTCGGCCCGATAGGCAGCCAGAGCCTCGGCCAGGGCCGGATCAGCGGTGGCCAGGATCTGCACCGCCAGCAGGCCGGCATTGGTGCCGTTGCCGATCGCCACGGTGGCCACCGGAATCCCGGCCGGCATCTGCACGATCGAGTGCAGCGAATCCACCCCCGAAAGGGCCCGGGTCTGCACCGGCACGCCGATCACCGGCAGGGTGGTGAGCGAAGCCACCATCCCGGGCAGATGGGCGGCGCCGCCGGCACCGGCGATGATCACCCGAAAGCCCCGATCGCGGGCCTGCCGAGCGAATTCCACCATCTCCAGAGGCGTGCGGTGGGCCGAGAGCACCCTCACTTCCGCCGCCACGCCAAACCGCTCCAGCATCGCCACCGCCGGCTGCATGGTGGGAAGGTCGGAGTCGCTGCCCATCACCACGGCCACCAGGGGTGAGGAATCGGGCACTGGGCAAGCGGCGGCAAGAATCCCATTGTTGTCGCCGGCCGTGCTGCGGCCACCCATCGATGCGCTGGATCAGCAACGTGCGCCTGCCCAGGGCTGGCCGCTGCCGCCATGGCGAAGGTCAGCGCTGGCGACTGGCACTGGTGGCTGATGGCGCTGCCGGCGACGAGCGGATCGCAGCGGTGGAGCCGATCCCGGCCGGGGCCGCCGCCGGCGGCGAGAACTGGGGCGGCGACTGGATCAGCCCCGCCGGGGTGGACCTGCAGATCAACGGCGGCCTGGGCCTGGCCTTCCCCGAACTCACTCCCGCCGACCTGCCGCTGCTGCTGGACCTCCTGGAGCTGCTCTGGCGCGATGGGGTGGAGGCGATCAGCCCCACCCTGGTGACCTGCGGGGTGGCACCCTTGCGCCAGGCCCTGGCGGTGCTGGCAGAGGCGCGCGCCCAGCACAAGCCAGGCCGCTGCCTGCTGCTGGGGGCGCACCTGGAGGGGCCATTCCTGGCCCGGGAGCGACGCGGCGCCCACCCCGCAGAGCACTTGGCGCCCCCCAGCCCCGCGGCCCTGGCCGAGCGAATCGTGGGTTTTGAAGACCAGATCGCCCTGGTGACGCTCGCCCCCGAGCTCGAGGGCGCGGACGCGGTGATCGCCGCCCTGTGCGCGCGGGGCATCACCGTGAGCCTGGGCCACAGCACGGCGAGCGAAGCCCAGGCCAGCGCCGCCTTCGAGGCAGGCGTATCGATGCTCACCCACAGCTTCAACGCCATGGCGGGCCTGCAGCACCGGGCCCCGGGGCCGGTGGCGGCGGCGCTGCTGCATGGCGGCATCGCCCTGGGCCTGATCGCCGACGGGGTGCACGTGGCCCCTTCGATGGCGGTGCTGCTGCAGCGGCTGGCGCCCGACCAGCTGGTGCTGGTGAGTGATGCCCTGGCTCCCTATGGCCTGCCCGATGGCACCCACCGCTGGGACGAACGGGCCCTGATCGTGGAGCAGGGCAGCTGCCGCCTGGACGACGGCACCCTGGCCGGCGTGACCCTGCCGCTGCTGGAGGGGGTGCGCCGGCTGGCCCGCTGGGGGGCACCCGCCGAACAGGCGATCGCCGCGGCCACCGTGACGCCGCGTCGCGTGCTGGGCGATGGGCGCAGTGCCGCCGAGATGCTGGTGGGCCTGCGGCTTCAAGACACGCTCCGCTGGCATGGGAGTGCAGGAGGGCTGCAGTGGAATCGCGTGGCCGTGTGACCACAGGATTGGCGCTGAACGCACCGGCCCAATCAGGGATGGGCAGAACCACCGTCCAGGGGGCATCTCCCTAGGATCCGGCCCACCCTTCGGCCCTGGAGTGCCGCGCTCGATGCCCACCGCGCCCGTCAGCACCCCCAGCACCGCCGCCGAGAAGGCAGCCGAGAAGGCCGAAGTCAAGAGCTACTTCGAGAGCACCGGCTTCGACCGCTGGAACCGCATCTACAGCGAATCTGAGGATGTGAACAAGGTGCAGCGCAATATCCGCATCGGCCACCAGAAAACGGTCGACAACGTGCTGGCCTGGCTGCAGGAGCAGGGAAACCTGGGCGAGCGCAGCTTCTGCGACGCCGGCTGCGGGGTGGGCAGTCTCTCGCTGCCCCTGGCCCAGCTGGGGGCTGGCTCCATCGCCGCCAGCGACCTCTCCGAGGCGATGGTGAATGAAGCCCGCCGCCGCGCCGGCGAGGCCGGCATCAGCCGCGAGCAGCTGCAGTTCAACGCCTCCGACCTCGAGAGTCTGCAGGGCCACTACGACACGGTGATCTGCCTGGATGTGTTCATCCACTACCCCCAGGCCCCGGCCGAGGAGATGGTGCGCCATCTGGCCGGCATGGCAGAGAAGCACCTGATCGTGAGCTTCGCCCCCTACACCCCGCTGCTGGCGCTGCTCAAGGGCATCGGCCAGCTCTTCCCGGGGCCCAGCAAGACCACCCGGGCCTACACCCTGCGCGAAGAGGGGATTGTGGCCGCCGCTGCCGACGCCGGCTTCAAACCCGTGCGCCGCAGCCTCAACAAGGCACCCTTCTATTTCTCCCGCCTGATCGCCTTCGAGCGCAACTGATCAGCGGTTGCCCCGCACAACGCGGAAGGTGAGGTTGAGGCGCTCCTGCCGCAGCCGCAGGCGGCGTGGAACGGCGTGTTGCCACCACAGCTGGGTGGGGGGATCCATCACCAGCAGATCGCCGGTCTGCAGAGGGATGTTGAAGGGAGCGCAGAGGTCGGTTTGTGCCTCCGCAGATGTGTTGGCTTGGGGGTCATAGCCCGGAGGGAGCCCCGCCCCGGGCCGCCGACGCGGACTGGGGCGGGGGCGCAGGCGGAAGTCGCGGGGAGCGCCGAGGCTGAGGGAGGCGATCGGCGCGGCGGGGTCGAGTTCGGGCTCGTCGTCGGCATGCCAGCCCATGGCATCACGACCATCGCGGTAGCGATTGAGCAGCAGCGAGTTGAAGCGCCAGCCGGTGAGCTGCTGCAGGGCCTCGCGCAGCTCGGCGGCGGCCGGCGACCAGGGCTCGATCACGTTGGCCAGACCGCTGTAGCGGTAACCGCAGCCCGGATCCGCCATCCAGCAGGTGAGCCGGGGCAAGGGGTGCCGGCGGCCGTACAGCGTGATCGCCTCCTGCTTCCAGGGCACCTCCTCCTGGAGGCGCGTCAGCAGCTCGGCTGCAGCGGCGGGCGCCAGCCACCCCCGCCAGTGGTGCAGGCAGAGGCCGGGCCGCTGCACCCGCTGTTGCGCCATCGGATCCACTTGCTGTTGCCTATCCATCAACGGCGTTCAGTCGCCATCACCGGCCCCGCGCAGGACCTCGGGCAAGGGCGCCTCCAACCCCAGCAGGGTGCCATCGACCAAGGGCAACTGGAGACGGTGGGCATGCAGGGCGTAGCCGCCATCACCGGGCAGGGCCTGGTCTTGAGGCACGGCCCCCGGACCGTAGAGCGGATCACCCAGCAGCGGCGCCCCGGCAGCGGCGGTGTGGATGCGGATCTGGTGGGGCCGGCCGGTGGCGATGGCCACCTCCACCAGCCAGGCCTGGGGGCGCCGCTCCAACAGGGTGAGCACGCTGCGGGCGGGAAGCACGGGCCCATCGGAGCAGGCCGGTTGGGCGTCGGCGACTGCCCCCTGGGCGGGGAGCGCAGCGGCCCAGACCGTGCCGAGGCGGGCGTGGGGCCGGCGACCGATCGGGGTGGCGAGCTCCAGAGTCGCCCCAGGCGCCAGGGCGAGCAGGGGCGAGGCGGAGCTGGGGGGCTGGAGCAGGGCCCGATAGGTCTTGCGGCAGGGGCCTGGGGAGGAGGGGCTGGAGACACCCACCGCGGTTGGGAGGTGATCTCCAAGCGCCGAGCTCTCGCGCAGCAGGGCACTCAGCCAGGCGCGGGTGACGGGGCGGCGGGCGCACAGCAGCAGCCCGGAGGTGAAGCGGCCCAGGCGGTGCACCGGGCGGGGAACACCGGCGGCCGACTCCAGCAGGCCATCAGCCACCTGCCGCTCAAGTTGGCCCAGCACGGTGTGCTCCAACCAGCCGCCAGCGGGCAAGACCGGCAATCCGCTGGGCTTGTTGAACACCAGCAGGTCGCCGTTGTCGAACAGGGGGGCGGGCAGGGCCGGCACGGCGGCTTCCTGCCAGGGGGGCCGATGCCAGGCCAACCGATCTCCGGCTGCGAGCGGCCCATCAACCCGGGACCGTTGGCCGTTCCAGGCGATCTCGCCACTGGCGAGCCGCTGCCGCCACAGCGGCTCGCCGGAGTGCCAGTAGCGGGCGGCGTAGAAGGCGCAGATGCTGAGCCCAGCGGCCTCAGGCCCCACCCGGTCGCGGTAGGTGTGGCCGCGATTCAGCGCGGCCGGGAGCTCACTCCACAAGACCGTGTTCGAGGGCGTAGCGCACCAGTTCGGTGCGGCTGGCGGTGCCGGTCTTGATGAACAGGCGGCTCACGTACTTCTCCACGTTGCGGATGGAGGTTTCCAACCGACGGGCGATCTCCTTGTTCATCAGTCCCTCGGCCACCAGCTGCAGCACAGAGGCCTCGCGGGGGGTGAAGTCGTGGCGGGCGGCGGCGGCGTCGACCTTCTTGCTGCCGCCGGTGGCCAGCAGCGAGCGGATTTCGGTGATCTGCCGCGACAGCTGGCCGATGTCGGCATCGGCAAAGCGGGCGGCCTCGGCCAACAGGCGCTGCTGGCGGTTCACCACGTTGCGCACGCGGGCCACCAGCTCGTCGGGGTCGAAGGGCTTGGGGATGTAGTCATCGCAGCCGGCCTGGAAGCCGGCGATGCGATCAGCGGTCATGCCCTTGGCGGTGAGGAAGATCACCGGCGTGCCGCCCAAACGCTCGTCGGCGCGCAACTGCTTCAGCAGGCCGTAGCCGTCGAGGCGGGGCATCATCACGTCGCTGATCACCACATCGGGCAGCAGCTCCTGGGCTTTCTGCACCCCCTCCTCGCCGTCGTTGGCAGTGGTCACCGCAAAGCCCTCGTCTTCCAGGTAGGCCTTGAGGGCTGTGCGCAGGCCGGGCTCATCGTCGACCACCAGCAGTCGCGCCGGGGGGACTTCACCCGCAGCTGAACCATCCGGCGCGTCAGCGGGCTGGCCAGCGGTGCTGCCGGCTGGGAGGCGATCGGGGCTGGTGTCTTCTGTCATGGCAGCCAGTCTGCTGAGGCTCAGCGGGAGCGTCCAGGCAGGATCTGCTCGGATTCCCGAAGCTGGCCGCTGTAACCCAGCTGCCGGGCCAGGGCGGCCAGGCCCGCAGGATCCTTGCCCGCCTGCTCGGGGAAGCAGGTGGCCCACCAGATCAGGTGATCCAGACGGTTGCCGGCGGTGATCGGCCCGCCCGGATTGAGCTCGCGCATGAAGAAGCGGCTGCCGTCGCTGGACACCCGCATCGGCGCGGCGGGGCTGCAGCGGATCGTGTCCACGCGCACCACCACGTTGTTGGGCTGCTCCTCCCAGACCTTCACCCGCCGCAGCCCAGGCGTGGTGGCATCCACCTCCACGTCGTAGACGCCAATAGCCGTCATCCCCTGATGACTGAGCCGCTCCTGCAGGATCACCATGTTGGCGGGGCGGTTTTCCGAGGGCTTCTGGGCGCCCCCTTCCGCCCAAGCGAGCCCGGGCGCCAGCAGCACGCCGACCAGCAGCGCACCGCAATGGGCGTTGCGACCAGGATTGCCACAAACGCTGCGACGAGCGCTGCGGGGGCTTGTCAGCATGGCGGCAGGCACGACCAGCCATGCTCGCCTACCTCGATCACCAGGCCAGCACCCCCTGCCATCCGGCCGTGCAGGCGGCGATGGGCCCCTGGTGGAGCGAGCGCTGTGCCAACCCCTCCAGCCGCGGCCACCGGCCGGGGCTCACCGCCGCGGCAGCGGTGGAGCGGGCCCGCGGCCAGGTGGCGGCGGCCGTGGGCGCGCCACCGGAGTGGGTGGTGTTCACCAGCGGAGCCACCGAGGCCAACAACCTGGCCCTCAAGGGCGTGGCCGAGGCGGCCCTGGCGGCAGACAGCACCCCGGCAGCCGGCAGCGAGCCGCCACGCCGCCGGCTGGTGAGCCTGGTGAGCGAGCACCGGGCCGTGCTGGATCCGCTGCGCTATCTGGAACGCCACGGCTTTCCGCTCACCCTGCTGCCCGTGGCCCCCGATGGCCGGCTGGAGCTGGCGGCGCTGGAGACCGCCCTGGAGCCCGACGTGCTGCTGGTGAGTGTGATGGCCGCCAACAATGAAATCGGCGTACTCCAGCCCCTGGCCACAGTGGCCGCCCTCTGCCGTCGTGCCGGTGCCCTGCTGCACGTGGACGCCGCCCAGGCCGCCGGCCACATCCCACTGGCGATGGCGGAACAGGGCATCGATCTGCTCAGCCTGAGCGGCCACAAGTGCGCCGGCCCCCAGGGAGTGGGGGCCTTGCTGGTACGCGAGGGGGTGGCACTGGCACCCCAGCTGCACGGCGGCGGCCAGGAGGGCGGCCGGCGGGCCGGCAGCACGCCGGTGCCGCTGGTGGTGGGACTGGGGGAGGCCCTGACACTGGCAGTGGCCGATCAGAGCGAACGGGCGCAGCGGCTCGGCGCCCTGCGCGACCGGCTCTGGGCTGGGCTGGCGACGCTTGGCGGCATCCGGCTCAACGGCCCGCCGCCGGGCTGCCACCGCCTCCCCCACAACCTCAACGTCACCGTGGCGGGGGTGGATGGGGCCACCCTGCACCAGCGGCTGCGCCGCCAGCTGGCGGTGAGCAGCGGCTCGGCCTGCAGCCAGGGCTCACCCTCCCACGTGCTGGCGGCTCTGGGCCGCAGCCGAGCGGAGGCCGCCGCCTCGATCCGCTTCGGGCTGGGGCGCGACACCAGCGCCGCGGAGGTCGATCTGGCGCTCGCCGCGGTGAGCGCGGCGGTGCGGGAGCTGCGGGGCTGATCCGACCAGCCACCCGGTCGCGCCACAGTCCGTTGCGGCGCCATGGCGATTTTGGTTTGCGTCGCTACGTTCCGGGTCAGACGTGATCATTCCCCATGGCGCTGACCCCTTCCGGCACCGGCCGCCTGCAGGTGCTCCACGCCGTGGAAGAGGGCTGGGGCGCCTTCTGCCGGGCCCCCTGGACCTTCTTGTTGTTTCAGGCGCTGGCCGGCCTGGTTCTGCTGCCCTTCCTGGCGCTCAGCGGCGTCGGTGCCGCCCGGCTGGCGGCGGTGGAGGAGCTGATGGGCGTGCACCCGATCGGGGCTGGGATCGCGCTGGTGGCCGGCCTGATCGGCTACGTGATCGTGGCGCTCTGGACCCTGGTGGGGCTCACCCGCGGCGCCTGGATCGCCCTGGAGGGCCGCAAGCCGACGTTTGCCGATTTCACCCGCTGGGACCGGGCCGCCGCGGGCCGGCTGCTGGGCTCACTGATCCTGCTGGCGATCGTGGTGGCGGTGGCCGGAGCGATTGCGGCCCTGGTGGGCGCCGGTCTGGGCAAGCTCAACCAGGCCCTGGTGGCGATCCCGATGATCGCGGTGGGGATCTTCTACCTGTGGCTGGTGATCACCCAGAAGTTTCTGGTGCAGGTGTCGCTGCTGGGCTGCCAGCGTCCTGCCGACAGCCTGCGCTCCGGGGTCAACGTGGTGAATCCCAGCTGGTGGATGGTGCTGTGGCTGGCCATCGTGGAAGCGGTGATCAACTCGATCGGAGCGCTGTTCAGCTACGGCGGCCTGGTGGTGGTGATCCCGGTGATCCTCTGCATCAGCACCGCCGCCTATCGGCAGCTGTTCGGCAGCGACGACCGCACCGGCCTGGTGGGCTGATCAGCGGCTGAGCAGCACAAAACCCACCACGCCCACCAGGGCCAGCAGAGCCTGGGCCAGCCTGCTCACCAGCATCCCGGTCACCACCGCCAGGCCCACCAGCAGGGAGCGCCGCAGACGGGGCAGTGCAAAGGGGCCCTGTGGCTTCGGGGCACTGACCAGTTCCCCCAGGCTCGCCCCCAGCAGGGGCCCCACGAGGGCCCCCAGCAACGGCCCGCCCACGGGCAGGGCCGGCAGTAAGCCCAGCAGGCCGAGCAACAGTCCCAGGCCTGCCCCCAGGTAGGCCCAGCGGCTGGCCTGCAGGCGCGCCGGCCCCAGCACCAGCCCGAGGGCTTCCGCCCCCCAGCCGAGCAGCAACATCACACAGGCCAGAACG
>JBILDP010000073.1:0-9440 GCA_044352535.1 Prochlorococcaceae cyanobacterium | reverse complement strand
TGCCGTTGCCGTTGAACAGGCGGGCAGGATCCACGCTCCAGCGGGGCCGGCACACCCCCCGCGTGCCGGTGTCGGTGTCGATCCAGAGGTGCAGCCCATAGCCGTCCGGTTGGCTCACCACCGCCAGACCGTCGTGGGGAACGCGTCGCTGCAGCGGATAGATCGCCCAGCTGGGATGCCGGTGGGCCGGCACGCAGGCCGTGAGCGGTCCCAGCAGCACAAGCGGCAGCCATACCGAGCTCCTTAGCTTGGCGAGACGGATCACAGCTGGGTGCCTCCATGGCATTGACGCCGTCCACCATGCTTCCCCTGGGCACGCCCCTGCCGTTCGCGGCGATCCAGGCGGCACTCAGCTCCGGTGCAGCCCAGCAGGTGAGCGGCGATCCCCTCGATCTCTCGGAGTTGGGTCGGCGGCCCCTGCTGGTGCTGTTCATCTGCGCCCACTGCCCGTTCGTGAAGCACATCGAGCCTGAGCTCACGCGGCTGGCGCGTGATTTCGCCCGCACCAAGCCGCCCCAGCTCGATGTTCTGGCGATCTCCAGCAACAGCACCCGCACCCACCCCCAGGACGGCCCTGATGGACTGCGCGCCCAGGCCGATGCCCACGGCTGGCGCTTCCCCTACCTGCTCGATGCCGACCAGCAGCTGGCCCGTGCCTTCCGGGCGGCCTGCACGCCCGACCTGTTTCTGTTCAGCCCCGCTCGGCCCTCCAGCGACCGGTCGGCCCAGCTGCCGCTGCTGGTGTATCGGGGCCAGCTCGATGCCAGCCGGCCGGGCAACGACCGGCCTCTCGATGGTGCCGACCTGCGCCGGGCCCTGGCGGCGCTTCAGGCCGGGCAGCCTGTGCCGGCGGAGCAGCAGCCGGCGATCGGCTGCAACATCAAGTGGCATCCGGGTGAAGAACCGGATTGGGCGCGCTGAAACCCGGTGGTTGTGCGGTTTAGGGTTTTTTCATGAACGTGCCCCCCTTCAGCCTCAGCGAGCAGCTCGCGGCGCTCGGTGAGGAGCTCGACAAGGCCGTGCTGGATGTGCTGCGCAGCGGCCAGTACATCGGGGGCTCGGCGGTCACCGGCTTTGAACAGGCATTTGCCGCAGCGGTGGGGGTGCCCCACGCGGTGGGATGCAACAGCGGCACCGACGCCCTGATCCTGGCCCTGCGCGCCCTGGGCATTGGCCCGGGGGATGAGGTGATCACAGCCTCGTTCAGCTTCTTTGCCACAGCCGAGGCGATCAGCGCGGTGGGTGCCACGCCGGTGTTTGTCGACGTGGACCCCGCGACCTACCTGATCAATCTCGACCGGATCGAGGCGGCGATCACCCCGGCCACCAGGGTGCTGCTGCCGGTGCACCTGTTCGGCAGGCCGGTGGATATGGAGCGGGTCTGCGCCATCGCTGAGGGTCACGGCCTCAAGGTGGTCGAAGACTGCGCCCAGGCCACAGGTGCCAGCTGGGCCGGCCGACCGGTGGGCGCCTGGGGCGATGTGGGCTGTTTCAGCTTTTTCCCCACCAAGAATCTGGGCGGCGCCGGTGACGGTGGGGCCGTGACCTGCACCGATCCCCAGCTGGCCCAGACCATGCGCGAGCTCGCGGTGCACGGCATGCCGCGCCGCTACCTGCACACGGCCCTGGGGTACAACAGCCGCCTCGACGCCATCCAGGCGGCGGTGTTGGCGGTGAAATTGCCCCACCTGAGCCGCTGGGTGGACCAGCGCCGTGCGATCGCTGCGCGCTACCGCCAGCAGCTGGCAGGCCTTGAGCTGGTGCAGCTGCCCGACGCTGGCCCCGACGGCCACAGCTGGAATCAGTTCGTGGTGCGCGTGCCCGCCTGCCCCGGCGCCGTGAAGGCCTGCGGGGGCTCGGCGTTCTGCGTTCCCTCATCAGACAGCGCCATCTTTGGGCTGCCGGAGGCCTGCTGCCGCGACTGGCTCAGGCAGCAGCTGCAGGAGGCGGGGGTGAGCACGATCATCTACTACCCGATACCGATCCACCGCCAGCCCGCCTATGCCGAGTTCGGCTATGGCCCCGGCTCCCTGCCCGTGACCGAGCGGTTGTGCACTGAGGTGCTGAGTCTGCCGATCTTCCCCGAGCTCAGCGAAGACCAGCAGCAGCGGGTGGTGGAGGTGCTGCGTTCGCTGTTGCCCGCTGTGATCCCCGTGCCGGCCTAGGTCCTGCTGCACTGGAGCTGATGGGGCCCGTCAGGATCTTCAGCCCTTGATGGTGGCGTAGAGGGCCTTGAAGCGGGCTTGCTGCAGTTTGTGGTTGACCAGCGGCCCCGGGTAGCCGCGCCGCTCCAGCGGCGCGATCTCGCCGCTGATCAGGTCGCGGGTGCTCACGTGCCTGAGCTCGGGCAGCCACTGGCGGATGTAGCGGGCCTCGGCATCGAATTTCGAGGCCTGGGTGGCGGGGTTGAAGATGCGCAGGGGCTTGGGATCCATGCCGCTGCTGGCGCTCCACTGCCAGCCGCCGTTGTTGGCGGCCAGATCGCCATCCACCAATTGGGCCATGAAGGCGGCCTCGCCCCAGCGCCAGTCGCAGATCAGGTCCTTCACCAGGAAGGAGGCCACGATCATGCGGCAGCGGTTGTGCATCCAGCCGCTCTCGTTGAGCTGGCGCATGGCGGCGTCGATGATCGGCATGCCGGTGCGTCCCTCGCGCCAGGCGGCGAAGCGCTCGGGGTCGTTCTCCCATGGAAAGCTGCGCCACTGGGGCCGGTAGGGGCCTTCGGCCAGCTCGGGGAAGTGGAACAGGGCCTGCTGGTAAAACTCCCGCCAGGCCAGCTCCTGCTCCCACACCTGGATCGAGGCCAGGGCCTCCTCGGCGCCCCCCAGGGCCGCCACGGTCTGCCGGGCCTGCTGGGCCGCCGCCCAGGCCTGGCGCGGGCTCACGGTGCCGAACTTCAGCGCCGCACTCAACGCCGAGGTGCCCGCCTCGCCGGGGATGTTGCGGCCCTCGTCGTAGGACAGCAGCGGGGCAGAGCGGCCGCTGCCGCCGAGGCCTGCCTTGCCCAGCCCTGTGCAGAAGGCCGCCAGTTGCTCCTGGGCTGCTGTTTCACCAGGTCGGCACGGGCAGAGGTCGGCGCCGGCGAAGGCGTGGCTCAGCAGGCGCTGCGGTGTCGCTCCCGGCTCCAGGCTCGCCACGGGTAGGGGGGCGAGTGCGGCGGGATCGCAGTCGAGCAGGGAGCTCGGGGCCGGCAGGGGATCCAGGCCACCCGAGGCGGCCGAACCAAGGGTCTCCAACTGCTCCACCCGCTTGCGCCAGCTGCGCCAGTAGGGCCCATACACCCGGTAGGGATCGCCGGCACCGGTGGTCAGCGCCTCCGGTTCCACCAACAGCTGATCCCAGCCGGCCAGCACCTTGCGCCCATCGGCCTGCAGTGCCCGCGCCACGCGCCGGTCGCGCTCGCGCCCGAAGGGCTCCACGTCGCGGTTCCAGGCCACCACCTCGGCGCCGAGGGCCTGGGCGACGCGAGGCAACAGCTGCTCGGGATCGCCCTGCAGGATCAGCAGCCGACTACCCGCCTGGCGCCAGGCCTCGGCCAACTCCAGGAGACTCTCCTGCAGAAACCACAGCCGGGCCGGCGCCACGGCGGGCAGGTCGCCGGGGATGTCTGCCGGTGCCCGAGCCTCCAGGATCGTCGGATCCAGCACGAACACCCCGGTCACTGCCGGGGTGGCGCGGACGGCGGCGGCCAGGCCCAGGTTGTCGGTGAGGCGCAGGTCGCGGCGGTGCCAGAACAGCCAGCGGGGAGGTGTCATCCGATCCCTTCCCTCAGAGCCCCAGCAGCTGCTTTGCCCGCAGCCAGGCGGTCACACTCTTGCCGTCGAGATATTCGTTGCCGCTGGCCAGGGCCGCATCCAGTTCGGCTGGCTCCATCAGCAGCACCTCCAGGTCTTCGTCGTCGTCGCCGGCGGGGGGCTGTTCCAGTGGGCTGAGGTCGCGGGCCAGAAACAGGTGGATCACCTCGTCGGAATAGCCGGGGCAGGGCAGCATTGCCCCGAGCGGATCCCAGCGTTCGGCGCTGTAGCCGGCTTCTTCCTGCAGCTCCCGCTGCATGGTGCCCAGCGGCGTTTCGCCGGGATCCAGCGTGCCGGCCGGGAACTCCAGCAGCCGGGTGGCAACAGCGAAGCGGTATTGGCGCAGCACCACCACCCGGCCATCGCCCAGCACCGGCACCGCCAGCGACGCACCCGGGTGCCGGATCACGCCAAACTGGCCTTCCACCCCCATCGGCAGTTCCACCCGGTTGATCTCGAAGCGCAGCTTGCGGGCATCGAGGGCGGCGGTGGTCTCCAGATGGCGCGCGGGCTCGGGGGGCGGCAGGGGCGCCATCGGGGCGTGACAGGGTTGAAGCCAGCATCGCGCAGGGCGTTGTGCTGGGGGCTGTTGCACTGGGGCTGCCGCACTGGGGCTGTTGCATCGGGGCTGCCGCACTGGGGCCGTTGCACCGCATTGGCTGGGGCGGCTGTGACGGGCTGGGCACTCTTTGAAAAAGCGCCACAACTGTGGCGTCATTTCTGAGCCTGACGCCCAAGGCTCCCCATCCCAGATCGACCCTCCCGCCATGCCCAAGTCAGCCCCGCCTGAGCCCCTTACCGCTGAGCTCCCCACGCCTGAGCCCTGCAGCCGCGAAGCTCAGGTGAGCCTGCGGGATGCTCGCAACCAGCTGGCCCGGCTGGTGGACGCGGTTCACCAGGGCGCCAGTGTGGTGATCACCAAACACGGGCGCCCCTGGGTGCGGCTGGTGTCACTGGCCATCCCCGATCCCAGCCGGCGCAGTCCAGGACGTTGCCTGGCAAACAGTGCCAGCCTGGATCCCACCGCTCTCTTTGCGGTGCGCGATCGCCTGGCTGTGCTCGCACAGCTCCAGCGTCAGCGCCGGCTTCAGCAAGCGGGTGCGCCTGCGCAGCGAGGTTGATGACTGCCGGTTTGCTGCTCGACACCCACGTGCTGCAGTGGTGGTGGTGTTCGCCTGGGCTGCTCTCGGACGCCGTGCGCGAGCGGCTCGTTGATGGAGCCCAGCGGGTGAGCGTGAGTGCGGCCAGTTGGCTGGAACTCAGCGTGGCCCTTCGATTCACCGCTCCAGCCCCGGGGTTGGCGGAGCTCCTGCGCCGCTTTCCCCAGGCCCTGGCGGAGGAGGGATTCGGTTGCTTGCCGATTCAGCCTTCCCATCTCCATCGGGCCGGCTTGTTGCCAGAGCCCTGCTGTGGGGTCCATGGGGAGGGTGTCGGGGGAGCCGAGATCTGGAGCTCTTGGGTCGATCGGGTGCTGGTGGCGCAGGCGCGGCAGGAGGGCTTGCAGCTGGTCAGCCTGGATCCGGCCTTCGCCGCCTTGGAGGAGCCACTTCTATGGTGATCAGCATGAGCTGATTCAGTTCAGCTGCTGTAGCGGGGGCCCCCCTACAGCAGGCGGAATTCCTCCAATCCCGGCGGGGCCTCTTCGCGAAGCAGGGGGCTCGGGGGCCAGCTAACGCTTGGGGGTCAGCTGGTGCTCGGCGGCAGGCAAGGCCAAGTCGGCGTGGATGGGGGCGCCGTCGAACAGGTCGGCGTCGTCACTCCAGAGCAAGGCGAACTACACCTTGCGCATGCGGGCCCAGAAAGCCGGCGCGCAAACATCGGCCAGCACTCGCCGCTAGGCGCCGAAGGGGCCGCCCGTGCGTTCCACCAGTCCGGCCTGGCGCATCAGGGCGATGGCCTGCCGCATGAGGCCCCGGTCAGCGACGCGGGCCAACCGTCTCCTCGCGTGTTTGCTCGTGATCGGCAGGCCATTCAGGCCAGCCTGGGCGGCCCGCCAGTCGTACGGGCGCTGGCCCCGGGCTGGTCGCCTCCAGCTGGGCCAGCAACGCGCCCACCGGGGCCTGGGTTCCGGGTGGCACCAGCCGGGCATCGATCGCTGCCAGGGGGGCCAGCACGAAGACCCGCTCCAGCAGCCGGGGGTGGGGTAGTTCCAGGGCCTCGCTGCGGCAGCGAAGATCGTCCCACCAGAGCAGGTCGAGGTCGAGGCTGCGTGGCCCCCAGCGCTCGAGGCGCTGGCGCGCGAAGCGCTGCTCCAGTGCCTGCAGCTCCGTCAGCAGCTTCAAGGCGAGCACGGGAGTGGGCGGGATGGCCGGGCTCACCAGCACGACGGCATTGAGATAGTCGGGCTGGCCGGCGGGGCCGCCCAGAGGTGCCGTGCAGAACAGCGGCGACCAGCGCACCAGGGGGCGAGACCATGCGCATGCGGTCTGTGCAGTTGGAGCATGGGGTGCTGCGCTCTGCGCTTCCCGGAACGTTTGAAGCAGAGCCTCGAGGAGAGGGCGCACGGCCAGAAAGGTTGCCAGGGGCGGACCCGTGGGGCTTGCCAGGTTGGCTCCCAGAGCGATGGCCAGGTTGCCGGGCATGCGGGCGGCAGCGGGGGCGGGCTGATCAGCGAGGCTGACGCGCATGATTCAGGGCCAGGATCACCTGATGGGTAGCTGTCAGTCGAATCCGACCCCACGGGAGATCGCAACCACCATCTCTCCCAGTAGCCGCAACGCAGGGCAAATTCATCGTGTCTGATGTGCTGGGTTCCAGGGACGCGCCTCCCCACAGCGCCAATATCTCGTATTCCAGAACCAGGACGTGAGGCGCGTGGTAACGATGGGGCTTCGGCGGGGGTTTCGGCCGAGCTTGATGGCAGAATACAGTTATTCACTATCATATTGGTGGAAATGTTTTTGGTGTTCCGGTCTTGAGTGCCTGTCGCTCTGGGGTTGGCTGGTATGGGTAGTGGCGTGAGCGCCGAACTGGAACATTTTATTTTGAGGTATCAACGTAGAGATGAATTCGGGTTGTCTCGGCCGCCTGATCTCTCTGACAGCTTGGCTGAGCTATCCAAGATCCATGCTGGCCTGGGAAAGCTTGGGCGTCTGCCTAGTCCTTGTCGTTGTCTCATTGAGGGCTACGCTGCTCCTCGGAATGCTCGAAGCCTCAGAGAATATCTTGCTGCCAACGATGTTGATCCGCTAGAGATCCTCGCGGTAGATCTCTATGATCTCCCAGCTGTTTATGCGCATCTCGGCTGCGACATTCCTCCGCTTCGTTTTGTGCAGGCGGATGCTCGGAACCTGGGCGGTGTCGTGGATGATCATTGTGTTCACCTCGTTGTGCAGGACTTCCTGGTCAACTGCATGCCGCCTGGAGAGATTCCTGCTCTCTTTCTCGAGGTGTCGCGGGTGCTTGCCCCAGATGGCCTCGCCTTCGTGAGCTTCACTGATGATCAGTGCATGATGGGCTTTGACCCTTTCTTTCCCGTGCTCTGTCCTGCGACGGAAAGCTTCCAGTCCCCCATGAGTGCTTCCGGTCAGGAGGGCTGGCTCAGTGCAAGTGTGGGCAGAAAGTTTCAGGACCCGGAGACTGGCTCCTGGGTATTTGTTACGCCACCTTATGGCCGGTTGGAGTTCTTTTCTCGGCTCTCTCAAACCCTGTCTGACATCTCCTCCTCTGGTCTGGAGATCCTGGCCCGCTCGGTGAGCTATGGCCAAGATGATCATGGCCTCTGTTGTACCCGGCATCGCTGCATCCTGCGCCGGACCGACCAGCAGGAGTCATCCATATGGGGTGGCTGAGGGTTGATCCGGCAGGGCACGCCGGCAAGCACGCTCGGCTGCCGCTGTCTCCTTTGCAGGAGGCAATGCTGTACGCGCATCGTGTCATTCGAAACCCTGACCTGCACTTGGAGCAGTGGGTCATGGTGTTGCCGGAGCTATTGAATGTTGCGCGCTTTCGCTTGGCTTGGCAGTTGGTCTGGGCGCGTCATCCGGCATTGCGCAGTGGCTTCGGTATGGATGGGAATGGGATTCCTTTCCAATGGACGACAGACGTTGATTCCGGAGTGCCGTTTCGGCAGGTGAACCTGGCTGGTGCCGCCGACAGCGTGGAGATGCGCTGGGAAGAGTTGCTGGCCGAGGACCGTGCCTGCGGCTTTGACCTGTCTCGTCCGCCCTGTACTCGCTTGTTGCTGGCCTATTGCGGAGATCGCGAGTGGCGGGCCTGCTGGTCTCTCCATCACATCCTGTTGGATGGGCGCTCAATGAGCACGGTCCTTAGGGAGGTGTTCTCCTTCTACGACGGTATGGGGATGTCCTCCGAGGTGGATGACGTCTTTCATCGCTACCTGCGCGGGATTGGTGCTCATGGGCCGACTACGGCCGTGCGGGATTTCTGGTGTCAGTCGCTGGAGGGGGTGAAGCCTCTCGGAGGTTTCCCGTTCGAGCGGAGGGCGGCGTCAACGGAGTGCACGGCCACCGATTCCCTGACGCGCACGATCCCGGCAGAGCTCTGCGACCGCTTGCATGCCGCCGCCGCTGCACTAGACACCACCATCAACTCACTCGTGCAGGCAGCCTGGGGCTGGGCATTGGGTCTTTTTTCAGGATCTACGGATGTGGTGTTCGCGGCGCTCAGGGCCGGGCGGCCACAGGATGTTGTTGGTGCGCGCAGCGCAGTTGGTCAGTTCGTCTCCACATTGCCGGTACGGGTTGCGTTATGGGATGAAAATCTCACGCTAGGGGCGTGGCTGGCGAATCAGCGCTCAGTGCATGTGGCGGCAGCTGAGCATGCGTGGGTGACACCCGGTGAAATCGCTGCGTGGCTGGGGCAAGGCTCTGAGGAGCCTTTGTTCAGCAGCCTGTTGGTCTTCGAGCGGGAGAGGCCCGAGCGGGGCCTGGAGCGCACTTGTGGTGGTGAAAAGGGACGTCGTTTCTCCCTGCGGGAACGGGCCGACTTCCCGCTGATCCTGTCGGTGTGGGAACGAGAAATGGAAGTGTGCCTCGCTTACGACAGCCAGCGATATCCCGGCTGGGCGATGGATGAGTTGCTGGATACCGTGCAACACCTGCTGGATGAGATGACGGGAGATTCGACACGTCAACTGCGGGATATTCCTCTGCTGCCGCCTGCACGCTACCTCGAGCGACAGGACTGGAATGGAAAGGTCCGGAATCCGCCTGAGCGTCCATTCCTCCACGCGGGTTTTGAGGCTATTGCGGATAGCGATCCTGCACGTCCCTGCCTGGTGGATGGGCAGCTTTCGTGGACCTATGGCGACTTGGAGATCAGTGCAAATAAACTTGCGCACCGATTAATTGAACTAGGGGTAAAACCGGAGGTTCGAGTGGCCTTGTGGCTGGACAAGTCTTTTTTGCTTCCAGCTGCAATTCTGGGAATTCTGAAAGCGGGTGGTGCCTATGTGCCTCTCGATTTTGGCTCCCCTGGGCCTTCTCTGGCTCGAATGTTGTCTGTATCTGGGGCTGATCTATTGATTGTAGACGACGTGCCTCCAGCCTGTATGCAGGCCACTCCGTTGATCCGGGTGCTTTCGCTTGCGTCGGAAGCAGCTGATTTGAGGCGGCTGCCATCGGAGCGCCCAAAGGTTGATCTCCGGGCGCATCATCTTGCTTATGCGATTTATACCTCTGGCAC
>JBILDP010000072.1:0-9447 GCA_044352535.1 Prochlorococcaceae cyanobacterium | reverse complement strand
TTGCCGTGCCCACCCTGTTGCATCACCGGGTGGGCCTGGCCTGCCTGCAGGCCGGTGTGCATGTGTTGATTGAGAAGCCGATCGCGGCCACCCAGGAGGAGGCCTCCGAACTGATCCAGGCGGCTGAGCAGGCGGGTCGGCTGCTGCAGGTGGGTCACATCGAGCGCTTCAATCCCGCCTTCCGGGAGCTGGTGAAGGTGGTGGCCGGCGAGGAGGTGGTGGTGCTGGAGGCCCGTCGCCACAGCCCCAATCCCGATCGCGCCAACGATGTGTCGGTGGTGCTCGATCTGATGATTCACGACATCGACCTGGTGCTCGAGCTGGCCGGGGCTCCGGTGGTGAGGCTGGCGGCGGCGGGGGGGCGCAGCGCCGATGGGCCGATCGACTACGTGAACGCCACCCTGGGCTTTGCCAATGGGGTGGTCGCCAGCCTCAGCGCCAGCAAGATGGCCCACCGCAAGATCCGCAGTCTCAGCGCCCACTGCCGCAACAGCCTGGTGGAAACGGATTTCCTCAATCGCACCCTCCACATCCACCGCCGTAGTCGCGCCTCGGTGAGCGCCGATCACGGTGAGTTGGTGTACCGCTCCGATGGGCTGATCGAGGAGGTGAGCACCACTTCGATCGAGCCCCTCTATGCCGAGCTCGAGCACTTTCTGCAGTGTGTGCGCGGCATCGAAACACCGGCCGTGGATGGACTGCAGGCTTCGCGGGCGCTGCAGCTGGCCGATCTGATCGAGCAGTGCGTGGAACAGCCAAGCCTCTGCATGAATCTCGGCGATCCGATCTGAAGATCAGCCGAACCGCAAGATCAGCCAGTCTTCTTGATCAGCCGATTTCGGTGAGCTGGCGCAGGGCCTCCAGTTGCCAGCGACGGCAATCGGCCGGTGAGGAGCGGTAGAAGAGATCCCAGGCCTGTGCTTTGTGGGCGCCGTAGTCGGCCGGGGCGATCTCGGGGTTCTGCTGTTGCCAGCCCACCCGCACGGCGTGACCGATCACCACATCGAGTGCCAGGTCATCGCTGAAGTGCACCTGGGGGTTGGTCCCCACGAAGGCCACCAGGGTGAGCAGGGTTTCGGTGCAGAGCTGGCGGTATTCCGGGGCCTGGATCTTGGCCAGCAGTTGCTCCACCAGGGTGGCGAAGTTGCGCTCCCCGGGGGTTTTCTCGCTCAGCAGCGGCCCGCTCTCCAGCCGGTTGCGCTTCTCCAGCTTGTCGCCGATCACGATGCCGCGGCAATGGCGCAGAAGATCCCAGATGCCGGGGTAAAAGTCGCGCGGTACCCGTCCGAGGGCCCCCAGCCGCTGGCGGTGCTGCAGCCAGCCGCCGCCCTTGGCCAGCTCCTCGAGCGGGTCGGGTACCTGCCAGCGCACACCCCCACCGCCAGCTCCGCCACTCACGTGCAGTTGCTCCTTGCGCTGAAGCGCGGCGCGGGCATGGTCCACGTCGGCCAGCACCGCCATCAGCCGGCGGCGGATGGCGTGGGGCGGCAACCCGCAGAGGGCTTCGTAGGCCTCGATCGGGGAGAGGTCGCGCTCGCTGGCCAGCTCGCCTGTGAGCAGGAGCAGCAGCTGTCCCAGCTGCAGGGTGAGGCTGCCGCTCAACAGGCTCGGATCGCGCCGGGCCAGGCTGTCGAGGGCAAGCAGCAGCTCCTGCTGCAGCATCCACTCACGGCCGTCTTCTCCGCTGAAGCGCTGAATCATGGCGGCGATGGCGGCGCTGCCCTGGGGCTCGCTGATCAGCGAGTCGCTGGTGTAGTTGCGCCCCACCACCACCTGCTTCTGGCGCACCAGCAGATCGGTGAGGGCATCTTCCAGCTGGGGGTGCACCAGGCCCATCGCGCCGGCGCTGCGCCGCACCACATTCCAGTTGCTGGCGGCCAGGGCGCGGCGATACACCTCCTGCAGCAGCACCTGCAGTCGCACGGCGTTGCCGCCCGGGGCTTGCCCCTGGCCAGGCCCCTGCAGGCGGGCATCCGGGCCCAGGCGCCGCACCAGCTGCTCCAGCACCTCGGCCTGCTCCTCCAGCGACGTGCTCTGCCAGAGCCGATCGGCGAGGTCGGCGATGCTGAGGTCCTGGCGCTCAAGGTCCTGCTCCTCGGCGGCACTCAGCGGCGGCTGGGCACTGCTGGCCTTGAGCGGTGGTGCTGCGGCGGGGGCTGCGATGCCAGCAACCGTGGGCTGGGCTGGCAGTTCCACCCAGCTGGCCTGATCGAGCAGCTCCGCCAGGCTGCCGAGCTGCACCGCCACCCCATCCACCACTCCGGAGGCCAGGTTGCGGCCCAGCTGCAGGAAGGCATCTGGGTTGGCGGCAAAGGCCGCGGCATGCACCGGCACCAGCAGCAGCGGGAATCCCGGGCCGCGCCAGTGGCGCTGCAGCAGCCGCAGCTCGGCCACCACGCTGTCGATCAGCTGCTCGGGATCGTCGGCCAGGTAGAAGGTGTCCTCCTCCAGCACCGCCGGCAGGAACGCCAGTTGCTCATCGCCCCAGCGGTAGAGGCGGGCGGTGGCCATGGTCTCCATCCGCACAGATGGATGGCCACTGAGCGCCAGTCTGGGGTTTGCGCCCACCTGGGCCATCCGGGCAGCCAGGTTGCCGGAGCTGGCAATGCCCACAGCCGGCGAGCCCCTGTCGGCGGCACGGGCCACCGGCAGACCGGCTTCCCCAAGCGCGGCAGCGATGGGGGCATTGGCCGGTACCAGGGCCACCAGCACCTGCTCGGCTCCGAGTGGGGCGCGGTGGCGGCGACCGCTGGGATCGAGATCCTCGGGACGGATCAGCCCATGCAGCAGCAGGTCACTGAGCCAGGTGAGGCTCTGGGTCCAGAGCAGGGGCACGTTTTCATTGGCCACGCGCGGCTGGCTGCCGGGGCGCTGGCGCTCGGCCTCGATCGCCTCCTTCGGCACCAGGTAGAGCTCCGGCAGCAGCGGCACGCCGTCCACCGGCACGCTCACCGCGGCCAGCTGCTGGCGCCACTGGCGGGCTTCGTTCCAGCGCCCCTCGCAGCAGGCCGTGATCAACTCATAGGCCCAGAACAGGGGCCATTCGCATTCGATGTGCTCGAACTGGGCCAGTTCCTCGCGCTCGTAGTGCAGGCGGGTGTGGTCTTCGACCACGGTCTGGTGACCGTCGCGGCGGAAGCGCTTGTAGCCGTAGCGGCCGCCCAGCTCGGCGCGGATCTTGGCGCGGGTGCGCGCGGCCAGCTGGGGATCTTCCACCGCCCAGGCCGGGTAGCCGATCACCGCCAGGCAGGCTGAATCCACTTCCTTGCTGGCCGATTCGCGCGGCAGCAGGCCGCGCAGTGCCCGCCGCAGCCGCACGATGGCGTCGTGGGGGATGGTGAGGCAGCAGCTGCCGTCGCCATGGGGGCCATAGAGGTCGAGGCCTTCAAGGGCCTCCAGGGCCGCCTTCACCAGTCCGATGGAGCTGGCGTTGCGCTCCGGCAGGCCGTGGTTGCCCTTGTCGCCCCGCTCCCAGATGCCGTAATCGGCCACCCGGTAAGCCCGGGCCACGTAGTACACCAGGTTCTGGAGAAAGTCGTACTCGTGACGGCTCTGCACCACCACCAGCCCGGAGCGGGTGAGCTGGGCCAGCTGCAGGAGAAACAGGGCGGTGGCATCGAGCTGCAGGTGCCCCCAGCCGTCGTCGGGCACCACGGGGTCGCCGCTGGCGGTGTCGAACTTGGCGTGGATCGCATCCAGCCTGTGCAGGCTGTGCTTGAAGCGTTCCACCTTGTGGGCCTGGCGCAGCATGGCGCTGAGCAGGCCACGCATCAGCTGCAGTACCCGCGCCTCCAGCTCATAGGCGCGGCGGCTCTCCCCCCGCAGGCGCCGGTGGGCCAGGGCCAGGCCCCACACGCACTGGATCGAGTACACACAGTCGCGCACCCAGGCATCGCCGTAGTTGCCGTGCACGGTGTGGGCGGTGCTCGCAGGCAGCAGTCCGCTGATCGGGTGCTGGCGGGCGATCACCACCTGTTCGATCTGGCGATCGAGCTCCTGCAGCACGGCCCAGGCCTCGGAGCCTGTGAGGGGCTCGGGTTTCGACTCAGGACCTGACGGCTCGGGGCCTGGATTCGATCGCGACGCGGACGAGAGCATCGGCAGACCCCACCAGCCATAGATTCTCTCCTGCGACGGCACCACCCATGGCAGCAACGGCCACCGAACCCCAGCGGCTGCGCGTGCTTGGGGTTCCCGTGCATGCCTGCGCCGATGCTGCCGCCGCGGCCCTGGCCCTGCGCAGGCGCGGTGGCGGTCAGATCGTGACCCTCAATGCGGAGATGACCATGGCCGCCAAGGCCGATCCGGCCCTGGCGGCGGCCATTGAGTCGGCGGCCCTGGTGATCCCCGATGGCGCCGGTGTGGTGTGGGCTCTGGGCCGGCAGGGGGTGCGGGTGCGCCGCCAGCCCGGCATCGAGCTGGCCTGGGCGCTTCTGGAGCATGCGGCAACCCATGGCTGCCGGGTGGCGCTGGTGGGTGCGGCGCCGGCTGTGATGGAGCGGCTACGGGGGCTGTTGCTGGAGCGCTTTCCGGGGCTGCAGCTGGTGCTGGCCGTGGATGGGTATCAGTCGGCAGACGCCTGGCCGGCGCTCGAGCGGGAGCTGGTGGCGGCCGCCCCTGATCTGGTGCTGGTGGCACTGGGGGTGCCGCGCCAGGAGACCTGGATCCAGGGTCTCTGCGGCCACAGCGGTGGCCTCTGGATGGGTGTGGGCGGCAGCTTTGACGTGTGGGCCGGGGTCAAAAAAAGAGCCCCCAGATGGATGGGAGCTCTTCAGATTGAGTGGTTGTACAGGCTGCTGCAGGAGCCCCACCGCTGGCGTCGGATGCTGGCGCTGCCCGCATTTGCCTGGGCGGTGTTGCGGGAAGGCTGAAACGGCGGGCCCAATCACATCAGGCTCAAAGCCACTCGCCCAAGGCTGCCTTCACGCCGATGGCCGCACCGAAACCAGCGACCTGCCGAACGCCTGACCTCCGGGTCTCCGGGTCAGCGGAAGCCCACGGAGGCCTGCCACACGAAGGCCAGCAGCAGGAAGAAGAGGGGGATGATCGGCAGGATGTCGACCAGGGGGCCGAAGGCCTGGTAGGCCTCAGGCAGCTGGGCCATGGTGTGCAGGGCGAGGGCGGCCATCCCGGAACTCACATCAAGCGTGGAGCGGACGCTACCACGTGTGGGCAGCCAGGGAGTCGGGCTCCCAGGGAGCGAAATCCTCTGCAAAACAGCCCTCGCGGATGGCCTGGGCCATGGCGCTGCTGAAGCGCACCAGTTGGGTGATGTTGTGGAGGCTCAGCAGGATCTTGCCGAGCATCTCCTCGGCCTTGATCAGGTGATGCAGGTAGGCCCGGCTGTGCTGGCGGCAGGCGAGGCAGGAGCAGCTGGCATCCAGCGGGGTGTGGTCGTGGCGGAAGCGGGCGTTCTTGAGGTTCCAGCGCTCGCCCCCCACCAGAGCCGCCCCGTGGCGACCGAGACGGGTGGGCAGCACGCAATCAAACAGATCGAAGCCGTTGGCCACGGCGATCGCCATCTCTCGGAGCGTGCCCACCCCCATCAGGTAGTGCGGTCTCTCCTCGGGGAGCAACGGGCCCACCTGGCGCACGATCCGGTGCATCTCCTCGGCCGGCTCGCCCACGCTCACCCCGCCCACGGCGATCCCCGGCAGCCCCATCGCCGCCACGACCCGCGCTGATTCCTCGCGCAGATGGGGAAAGCAGCCTCCCTGCACGATGCCGAACAGGGCCTGATCTGGCTGGGTGTGGCTGGCGATGCAGCGCTCCAGCCAGCTGTGGGTGCGGCGGCAGGCGGCGGCCACATCAGCTTCGCTGGCCGGATAGGGGGGGCACTGGTCGAAGGCCATGGCCACGTCGGCACCCAGGGTCATCTGGATCGCCATCGAGCGCTCCGGCGTCAGCTCGATCCGCGCCCCGTCGCGCGGCGACCGGAAGATCACGCCGCGGTCGTTGATCGTGTTGATGTCGCCCAGGCTGAACACCTGGAAGCCGCCTGAATCGGTGAGCAGCGGGCCATCCCAGGCCATGAAGCGGTGCAGGCCGCCGGCCTCCGCCACGATCCCCTCGCCGGGCTGCAGGTGCAGATGAAAGGTGTTGGCCAGCACCATCTCGGCGCCGGTCTCGCCCAGCTGCGCCGTGGTGATCCCCTTCACCGTGGCCAGGGTGCCCACCGGCATGAACCGGGGCGTGTGCACCGGGCCGTGGGGGGTGTGAAAGCAGCCGCAGCGGGCCCGCGTGCGGCTGCAGCGGGCCGAGATCTCAAAGGCAAAGGGCCCAGGGCCGGAGGGAGCGGGTGGGAAGCTGATCGGGTCGCACCAAGCTGTTCCGACGCTATGCCGAAGAGCCCGGTCTGGCTGCGTGATCTGGCCGGTGCCTGGATCTTTTATTCGGTGCTGCCGTGCTGGCCGGGGATTGCGCCCCGCTTCGAGCGCATCGCCCGGTTCGCTCCGCTGGTGGGGCTGGTGCTGGGCGCCGCTCAGGCCCTGCTCTGGCAGCTGGGCTGGGGCCACCTGCCGCCGATGGCGCTGGTGTGTCTGGTGCTGGCCCTGGGCCTGGCACTCAGCGGCGGCCTCCATGTCGACGGATTGATGGATACGGCCGATGGTCTGGCCGCCGGGTCCCGTGCGCTGGAGGCCATGGACGACAGCCGGGTGGGTGCCTCGGCCGTGCAGGCGCTGGTGCAGGCGCTGCTGCTGCGCACCGCGGCCCTGCTGGTGCTGGCGCAGGCTGCCCCGTGGTCACTGGTGTGGGCGGCGTTCTGGGGGCGGGTGGCGCCCCTGGTGGCCATGGCCCGATTCCCCTATCTGCGCGTTGATGGCACGGCCCGCTTTCACCGGGAGCACTGGCGCGGCCTGGGCTGGGAACTGCTGCCGGCGGCTGGGGTGCTGCTGACGCTGCTGGGGCTGGCGGGGATGCGTGGCTGGTTGCCTGAGGCCCTGCCTGGGCTATTGGGGATGCTGCCGGCGCTCCTGGTGCCGCTTTGGCTGGGGCGCCGCCTCGGTGGTCACAGCGGCGACAGCTATGGGGCCTGCGTGGAGTGGACCGAGACGGCCGTGCTCCTGCTCATGGCCGGGACGCTGTTGGCGGCAGCCTGAGGCAGAAGGCATTCCCCTCGGTGGGCAGGTTGATGTCCTGTGGGTTGGACGGCTGGGCCTGCGGTGAGCCCATCACTGCCGCAGGCGGCACCACCAGCTCCAGGCTGCCGCCCAGGCTCTCCGCCAGATCCCGGGCCAGGGCCAGCCCCAGGCCGGTGCCGGGCTTGCTGGCCCCAGAGCTGCCGCGCTGCCCGCGACCGAAGATGCGCTCGCGTTCCTCGCTCGGAATCGGCGGGCCGCCGTCCCATACGCACAGCTGCCAGCCGCCCGTGCCGTGTGGCAGGCAGGTCAGCCCCACGGCCGTTCCTGGAGGGCTGTAAGCAAAGGCGTTTTCCAGCAGGTTGGCCAGAATCTCGGCAACCGCTCCGCTGTCTCCACGCCAGTTCGGCAGCGACTCAGGCCCCTGCCAGTGCCGTTGCTGCAGGGCAGCGCTGGCGGCGGCCCGCTGGAGCAAGGGGGTGATCAGCTCGGCCAGGGGTTGGCCATCGGCTCCATTGAGGCTGGGAGGCAGCAGCAGTGGCGCTTCGCCAGCCAGGGAGGGCATGGCTTCGCTCCCCTCGAGTTGTTGCAGGGCCGACACGTACCGCTGTACCTGCTGTTCCTCCTGAAGGAGGCTCTCCACCAGTTCACGGTTGCGGTCAGTGGGCTCGAGCCGGCGCAGCAGCAGCTGGCCGAAGGTGCGCAGGGCGGCCAATGGATTGCGCAGTTGATGCACCAGCACGCGCAGCTGTTCCTGCTGGTGCTGGAGCGCGTGATCCAGCCGCTGCCGCTCCAGATCAAGGCAGAGGGCCTCGGTGAGGCAGAGGACAGTGGCCTGCAGCCTGTGGTTGAGGTTGGCGGGCCAGGGCAGGGAGCGGGTCTCCACCTGGATGGCTCCGAGCAACATGCCCTGGTGCCGCAGGGCCAGCCAGCGGCGCTGCTCGGCCGGGATGCGCAGCGGGCTGTCAGCCCGCACCGGTGGCAGGGCCCTGCTGCTGCGGGGCCATTGCCCCACCGGCACCAGGGTGGGGGTGGCGCCATCGCCCGGTTCGGTGAGATAGACCACGAGGGATTGCAGATCCTCACGGTCGCTGAACTGGTCGAGCTGGCTTTGCACTAGCCGCAGAAACCGCTTGGACACTTGCATCAGGGAGTCTCCGCCGATCCCGTTCCGCTGAATTTCGGAAACGAGGAGAAAATCCGGGAAAAAGTCTTAAGATTCTGGTATCGACCACTACGACGCTGCCTGGTCAACAGGCGGTAGGTCGTTGCCGCGGTGTATGCCACGGCGTTTCGAGTTGCCATTTCGCGCAACTCAAGCTACAGCAGGAGTGGGCACCACCTCAGGTGCCATGTGTTCCTGGCCCGGGTGATGGCAACACCATCGCTTCGGTCAGTATCCGCACGACTGCTGATTCCGCATCCGGATGGCGGCATCGTCGCGCGTTCAACTCAACCCCGTGCCCTCATCGGCTTCCACGGGTTGATGTTGCCGAACCATTGGCCCAAGGCCGGTTGTTCGGCACCTGGGGGCGACTGCCATCCGTTTGTCTCCCCTCCCCCTCTCTCCTCCTCAGGCCTCCCAGGGATCAGCTCCATGTCCAAGAAGCGCAAGCGGATCAGCCGCCGCCGTCTCGCCGGCCAGCGCGTGCTCGCTCACGTGCCCACCTTCAATCTGGAAACCGGTTCTCACAAACCGGTCACCGCCGCCCGTCGCTACATCGCAGAAGAGGCCCTGGTGCCCCCGGCCATCCTCAACGTGCGTCGCAACGAGCACACCACCGATCGCTTCTTCTGGGGAGAAAAGGGCCTCTTCAGCGCCCAGTACGCCGAAGAGAACCACTTCCTGTTCCCTTCCTTGCGCGCCATCGTCGATCGGATCGGCGAAGACGTCCTGTTTGAAGGCATCGAGGCCCTGGCCGCAGACGACTGGGAGGAAATGGAGGAATACGAATACGCGTTCGTCTGACCCCCTGGAACGGTCTGAGCTTCAGGTTTTCCAGGCACCGCTCACAAACTCCCGCAGGCTCGGCAGCACCAGCTGATCGATGGTGTGCCCTCCCCTGAAGCTCAGCATCTGCACCCCATGTCCGGCCTGGCTGAGCTGCCGCTCCAGTTCGGCGCTTGCGCCATAGGGAACTACAGGATCCTGCTCTCCATGGGTGAGCAGGATTTTTTGTGGCGGCGAGGGTGGCACTGCACCGGGCTGCCAATCAGGATGGGGATAGCCACTGCAGGCGATCAGGCCGGCAAGGGGCAGTCCGGCCGTGGTGGTCACATCCAGGGCCATGGCGGCTCCCTGGGAGAAGCCCAGCAGCACGGTGGCCGGCAGCGGCACCTCAGCGGCCAGCTCCTCCAGGCGGGCCAG
>JBILDP010000269.1:0-2731 GCA_044352535.1 Prochlorococcaceae cyanobacterium | reverse complement strand
ACCTGGTGGTGCTCGACGCCGACCCCACCGCCGTGGCCCCCGAGCAGCTCAACGCCATCGCCGTGGTGGCCACCGTCAAGGACGGTGCCTGCATTTTTGGCTCCCTGGAGGGCGCCCAGCCATGAGTGGTGTGTCTCCCCTGGCGTCGTTGCGAGGCGTGCCGGCCACCGTGGTGGGCGGCTATCTGGGCTCCGGCAAAACCACCCTGATCAACGGCTGGCTGCAGCACGGCGATCACCAGGGCTGGGCGCTGTTGGTGAACGACCTGGGCAGCATCCACATCGACGCTGAGCGCCTGCGCCAGAGCGATGGCGGCGTGATCGAGCTGGGCGGTGGCTGCGTGTGCTGCACCCTGCGCGATGGGCTGGGGGCCGCGCTGCTGCAGCTGGCCAGGCGTGAGCGGCCCCCCACCCATGTGCTGATCGAAACCAGCGGCATGGCCGTGCCCCAGCGGGTGGCCAGCCAATTGCAGCTCCACGGCCTCAGCCTGGCGCGGGTGTTGCTGGTGGTGGATCTGGAGCGCATCGAAGCCCTCTGGCACGACCCCTGGGTGGGTGAGCTCGTGCAGCAGCAGTGCAGCGGCGTCGACGTGCTGCAGTTCAGCAAGGGCGACCTGCTCTACCCGGGCGAGGCCCTGCGGCGCCAGCAGTGGCTCAGCCAGCAGCTTGAAACGCGCCAGCCGCAGCTGGCGCCGCCGTTTCACAGCGAGCGCCAGCTGGTGCGCAGTGATCCCTGGCTGCAGCTCGAGCCGCTGGAGCGCGGCCAGGTGCTGGCCTGGGCCGCCCAGCTCGGGCCCGAGGTGCTGCGCGCCAAGGGGGAGCTCTGGCTCACCGACGCCCCCGATGGCCCGGTTGCCTTCGACCGCGTGGGCACGCGGGTGAGCCTGGCTGAGGCGCCAGGCCGCCCCTGGCCCAGCCCCCTGCAACGGCGCGGCCAGCTGGTGGCCATCAGCCGTGCCAGCGCACCAGCTCCCAGCTGGCCCGCCACCTGGCCTGCGATCGCGCCCGCCCCCTGCCTGATGCCCGCATGAGCGACAAATCCACAGGCGCCCTGGCGGTGCCCTTTCTGGGGGTGCTGGCCAGCATCCAGTTGATCGACCCCACCGTGGCCAACACCGCCCTGGTGAAGGCCGGCCAGGCGCTGCACATGCAGGGGGCGACGCTGGCGCTGGCGGCCAGCATCTCCACCCTGGCCCAGGCCGCCACCGTGCTGCTGCTGGGGTTTCTGGGCGATCGGCTCGGTCGGCGGCGGGTGTTGATGGCGGCGCTGCTGCTCGCGGTTGCCGGGGATGGCATCGCCCTCACCGCCCCGGGTGCCGCGCCCTTTCTGCTGGGTCGCGCCCTGGCGGGGATCGGTGTGGGCGCCACCCTGGCCCTCACGTTTGCCTCGGTGCGCTTCGTGAGCCGGCCCGAGCAGCTGGGCAAGGCCCTGGGGGTGTGGAACCTGCTGATCATCGTTGGATTCATCGGCGGCTCGCTGCTGGGCGGTGTGCTGGCCGACAGCAGCTGGCGCCTGGCCCTGGGCCTGGTGCCCCTGATCGCCCTGCTCTGCCTGCCGCTGATTCCGGCGCTGCTGCCGGAGATGCCCGCCAACCGCGAGCTGCGGGCCGACTGGCCTGGCCTGATCAGCATCGCCTTGGCGATGGTGCTGTTTCTCAGCGGCGTCAGCCATGCCGTGAACGGCCTCACCGCGCCCCAGTTCTGGCTGCCCACGTTCGGCGGGGTGGCCCTGTTCGGTGTGCACCTGTTGATCGAGCGCCGCCGCCAGGAGCCGATCTTCCCGGTGGCGCTCTACGGCCGGGGACTGTTTGCCGCCGCGATCGTGAGCGGCATCGCCTGGAACTTCGCCCAGGCGGTGGTGCAGCTGCAGACCAGCAATTTCTGGCAGCTGGTGCAGCGCTTCAGCACCAGCCAGGTGGCCCTGGCCCAGCTGCCGCTGCTGATCTGCTTCGCCGCCGGCGGTGTGGTGGCCGGCCAGCTGATGGCCCCGGGGCGCCGCACCTCCCAGCTGATGGCGGGCGGCATCGCTGCCCTGGTGCTGGGGCTGGTGCTGCTCGCCGGCATTCGCCCCAGCAGCGCCTACCTCGCCTACGTGCCCGGGCTGATCTTGGCGGGCACGGGCCTGGCCTTCCTCTCGGTGCCCCAGTCGGCCCTGTTTGTGCAGGAGGCACCGCAGCGCTATTTCGGCTCCGTGACCGCCTTCCGCACCACCACCGGCCAGCTTGGTTTTGCCCTCGGCTTTGCCGCCAGCGGTGCGCTGGTGAATGGTTTCGGCTTCGCCAGCCTGCGGGATCGGCTACTCAAGCTTGGGGCCAGCCCCGCCCAGCTGCCGGAGCTGGAGGCCAAGGTGCGCGCCGCCCTCAACAGCGGCGTGCTCAGCCATTCGCAGGGGGCGCCCTCGAAGGCGATCGAGGTGCTCACCGCTTCCTATGCCAGCGGCCTGGCGGGCACGATGCTCGTGGTGGCGCTGCTGGTGGCGCTCCTGGGGGCCATCAGCCTGCTGCTGCTGGTGATTGGCCGGCAGCAGGGCAGCGCATCAGCAGTGGAGGCGCAGCCATGAACCCCGCCCAGCTGGCGCAGATGACACCGAGCGCCTCACTGGTCAACACCTCCCGCGCCCCGTTACCGCTTGATCGCCAACATCGCCGCCTTCCTCGCCGGCGCGCCCCAGCACGTGGTGCTGCCGATCTGAGCGGGTCTGTCGGCGCTGACAGTGCCGATCTCCATCTCTA